>NZ_JBEYFS010000178.1:0-25347 GCF_040634475.1 Streptomyces sp. NPDC007095 | reverse complement strand
AGCGGCGTCCGGTGCGTGCTCTCGGCGTGCCGGCCGGAAGTCCTCGTACTGGACGTACTTGGGCTTTCGGCCGGTGCGGCGAGAGTGCGTGCCGGACGCCGCGACGGGGCGAACGTTGCCTGTTGCGGCACTAGCCTCTGCCGGTGTGCGGCATCGAGCGTGCGCCGGCGCCCGCGGGAGCGACGGGATGTTCGCCGTCGGGGGCGGGCCCCGTCGGGCGCTGCCCGGCACCGGCCGGCAGGAGCCGTCCTCGGCGGGATGCGCGGCGGGTGGTGTGTTGCCGGGCACCCGCGGCTGCGGGGCCGGACTCGATGGCGTGGAGCTGCCCGACGGCGGTCAGTAGTCGTCAGCCGTCACCGTCAGGACGCTCCGCGCGTCGTGGGATTCGTGTGGCCCGGCGGAGCGGCGGGTGGCGGCGCCCATGCCCACGGGGGTGGGCCGATGTCCGGCGGTGCGCGTCCGCGTCTACGAGGGTGGCTCGCATTCGGGTGACGGGGGGCGGTGTGGCGCCGTAGGGACGGATGGACGTGGGCGGCGGTGCTGTTTCGGGGAGCTGCGTCGGATGCCGGAGCCCCTCGTCAAGGGGACGTTGACATCGGTTCGGTCCGTACGGCCGCTCCGTCGAAGGCGCCCCGGAGGCTTTGGCCCGGTCAAGGGCCGTACGGCGAAGACGCCCGTCCGAGTGCTCCGGTTCCGCTTCCCGGGGTTCCCGGTAAAAGAATCCAGAACGGCCGAAACCCCCAAGATCCGCAGCTAGTCTCTCATTCTGCTCGGGGCACGTGAGCCGCACGACCCCTGTGTCACCCAGGGGGACATGTGCTGTTCGTGCACGGAGGACCCACCACCGCAGTGGTGCGGGGCAGTACGGGAGAGTCCGTCGTCCTCCTCTCAGGTGAGCTGCCCGACATACTGACCGAGGGCGCACTCACCGAACTCCTCGACCTCGCCGCGGCCGTCCTCGACGAGGAGGAGCTGAAACTCTTCCGGCGCTGCCTGGACGCCCTCGTCCGAGGCGAGGGCGGCACCCCGCGCCGCATCGAACTCGAAGGTGTCGTACTGACCGTTTACGAGGACTGATCCAGGCGATGCTAGCCCTCTGAGCCGTTGCCGGAGTGCCGGGAGGGGAAGCCGTGGGGGAGAGCAGAGGCCCGTCGGGAGAGCCGGGGAACCCGAACACGGGCGTGGCGCACAACGCCCGGGTCTGGAACTACTGGATCGGCGGCCGGGACAACCACCCCGTCGACCGGGCGGTCGGCGAGCAGGTCGCCACGATGTTCCCGGTGATCCGCGCCGTGGCCCGGGCCGACCGCGACTTCCTGGGCCGCGCCGTCCGCTTTCTGACCGGGGAGCGTGGGATACGGCAGTTCCTGGACGTCGGCACCGGACTGCCGGCCCTGGACAACACCCACGACATCGCCCAGCGGATCGCCCCCGAGTCGCGGATCGTGTACGTCGACAACGACCCCGTGGTGCTCGCCCACGCCCGCACGCTGCTGACCGGCACGCCCGAGGGCGCCACCGTCTACCTCGACGCCGACGTCCACGACCCCGACGCCATCATCCGGGGCGCCGCGGGAACCCTCGACCTCGGCCGGCCCGTCGCCGTCATGATGCTGGGCATCCTCAACTTCGTCCTCGACGGCGACGAGGCACGCGACATCGTGCGCCGGCTCATGGCCGCGCTCCCCTCCGGCAGCTGTCTCGCCCTGACCCACCCCACCACCGACGCCGACCTCGGCGGCGAGGGCAATGCCGCGGCCATGAGTTTCTGGAACGAGAACGCGACCCCGCCGATCACCGCCCGTGGCCGGGCCGAGATCACCACCTTCTTCGACGGCCTGGACCTTCTCGACCCGGGTCTCGTCTCCTGCGCCCAGTGGCGCGCCCGGCCCGGCGACGGGGCGGTCCTCCCGCAGTACGGCGCGGTCGCCGTGAAACCCTGACGGGACCGGCCGGGACCGGCCGGGGCTGGTCGGCGCCGGTCGGCGTGCTGACGTCCGCGGACGGCCTCCTGGCCCGGCCGTACGGCGCCACGTAACGTGACACGACATGGAGACAGCCGCTGACCTGTGCCGGAAGGGTGTGTCGTGAAGATCCTCATCAGCGCCGACATGGAGGGCGCCACCGGGGTGACCTGGCCCGCCGACGTGTTGCCGGGGACACCGCAGTGGGAGCGCTGCCGGCCGATGTTCACCTCGGACGTCAACGCCGCCGTCCTCGGCTTCTTCGACGGCGGCGCCGACGAGGTGCTGATCAACGAGGCCCACTGGTCCATGCGCAATCTGTTGCTGGAGCAGCTCGACGACCGGGCCGAGATGATCACCGGACGCCACAAGACGCTGTCCATGGTGGAGGGCGTCCAGCACGGAGACGTCGACGGGATCGCGTTCGTCGGCTACCACACGGGCGCCGGCACGGAGGGCGTCCTCGCCCACACCTACCTCCCCAACTCGATCACCGGCGTGTGGGTGAACGACGTACGGGCCAGTGAGGGACTGCTCAACTCCCATGTCGTCGCCGAGTACGGAGTGCCCGTCGTGCTCGTCACCGGCGACGACCTGACCTGCGAGGACGCGCTCGGCTACGCGCCGGAGGCACTCAAGGTCGCCGTCAAGGACCATGTGTCGCGGTACGCGGCGGTCTGCCGTACACCGGCCAGGACCGCCGCCGACATCCGGGCCGCGGCCAAGGCGGCGGCAGCCCTGGCGGTGCGTCAAGAACCCCTGGTGAGCGGCCCGTTCACGATGGCGGTCGAATTCGACGCCGAACACCTGTCGATGGCGGCCACCGTCGTGCCCGGCGTGCGGCGCGTCGGGGAGCGCAAGGTGGTGTACACCAGCGACACCATGTACGAGGGGATTCGCACCTTCAAGGCGGTCACCACGATCGTCTCGGCCGCGGTGGAGGAGCAGTATGGCTGACCGGAGGACCATGGACGAGCGGGCCGCGGAAGCTCGGGACATGAGTGAACGGGCCGTGGACGAGCGGGCGTTGGACGAGGTCGTACGGTTCACCTCCGACCTCATCCGTATCGACACCACCAACCGGGGCGGCGGCGACTGCCAGGAGCGCCCCGCCGCCGAGTACGCCGCCGCGCGCCTCGCCGAAGCGGGCCTCGAACCCACGCTGCTGGAGCGCACCAAGGGCCGTACGAACGTAGTCGCCCGGCTCGAAGGCACCGACCCGTCCGCCGACGCGCTGCTCGTCCACGGTCACCTCGACGTGGTGCCCGCGCAGGCCGACGACTGGAGCGTGCACCCGTTCTCCGGGGAGGTCCGCGACGGGGTTGTGTGGGGGCGCGGCGCGGTAGACATGAAGAACATGGACGCGATGATCCTTGCGGTCGTACGCCTGTGGGCGCGCCTCGGCGTCAGGCCCCGGCGCGACCTGGTGATCGCGTTCACGGCCGACGAGGAGGCGAGCGCGGAGGACGGCTCCGGGTTCCTCGCCGACCGGCACCCGGGACTGTTCGAGGGCTGTACCGAGGGCATCAGCGAGTCCGGGGCGTTCACCTTCCACGACGGCGCGGGCCGGGAGCTCTATCCGATCGCGGCGGGGGAGCGCGGCACCGGCTGGCTCAGGCTCACCGCGCACGGGCGGGCGGGCCACGGCTCCAAGGTGAACCGGGCGAACGCGGTGACCCGGCTGGCCGAGGCGATCGCCCGGATCGGCGCGTACGAGTGGCCCCTCAGGCTCACCCCCACCGTCCGCGCCGCCCTCACCGAACTCGCCACGCTGTACGGCGTCGACGCGGACCTGGACGACGTCGACGGGCTCCTCGACAAGCTCGGGCCCGCCGCGGCGCTCGTCGAGGCGACCGTCCGGGGCAGCGCCAACCCGACCATGCTCAGCGCCGGTTACAAGATCAACGTGATTCCGGGGGAGGCCGTCGCCCACGTGGACGGCCGCTATCTGCCGGGCGGCGAGGAGGAGTTCCGCGCGACCCTCGACCGGCTCACCGGACCGGACGTGGAGTGGGAGTTCCACCACCGCGAGGTGGCCCTCCAGTCGCCGGTGGACTCGCCGACGTACGCCAGGATGCGTGCCGCCGTCGAGGAGTTCGCGCCGGAGGGGCACGTGGTGCCGTACTGCATGTCGGGCGGTACGGACGCCAAGCAGTTCTCGCGCCTCGGCATCACCGGCTACGGCTTCGCCCCGCTCAAGCTCCCCGAGGGCTTCGACTACCAGGCCCTCTTCCACGGAGTCGACGAACGCGTTCCCGTCGAGGCGCTGCACTTCGGCGTCCGCGTCCTCGACCGCTTCCTGCGCACGGCCTAGAGAGGACAGGATGCAGAACCTGGCGTACGGATCGTGGCCCTCGCCCATCGCCGCGGCGCTCGCCGCCGCGCACGACGGGCATCCCGAGTTCGTCGGTTTCGTCGGCGACGAGGTGTGGTGGACCGAACCCCGGCCCACGGAGGGCGGACGGCGCACGCTCGTACGCCGACAGACCGACGGCACGCAGGAGCCGGTGCTGCCGGCTCCCTGGAACGTGCGCAGCCGGGTCATCGAGTACGGCGGACAGCCGTGGGCCGGCGAGATGCGCCCCGAGGGACCGTTCGTGGTGTTCGTGAACTTCGCCGACCAGCGACTCTACGCGTACGAGCCCGACGCCCCGGACGCGCGGCCCCGCCCGTTGACCCCCGTTTCCCCGGTGGGCGGCGGACTGCGCTGGGTCGACCCGCGGTTGCGCCCCGAGCTGGGCGAAGTGTGGTGTGTGCTGGAGGAGTTCACCGGGGACGGACCCACCGACGTACGTCGGGTCGTGGCCGCGGTGCCGCTCGACGGGTCGGCGGCGCAGGACCGCGACGCGGTGCGCGAACTCACCGACGGCAGCCACCGGTTCGTCACAGGACCCCGGCTCTCGCCCGACGGCGGGCAGGCGGCCTGGCTCGCCTGGGACCACCCGCGCATGCCCTGGGACGGCACCGAACTGATCCTCGCCGACGTCACCGAGCACGGCACCCTGCGCGGCGCGCGGCCCGTCGCGGGCGGACCGGAGGAGTCGATCGCCCAGGCGGACTGGACCCCCGACGGCACGCTCCTGTACGCCAGTGACCGCACCGGCTGGTGGAACCTGTACCGGCTCGGGGACGACACGTCCGTCTGCCCCCGGGAGGAGGAGTTCGGCGGGCCGCTGTGGAAGATCGGGTACCGCTGGTTCGCGCCGCTGGAGAGCGGGCTCGTCGCCGTCGTGCACGGCCGGGGCGCCACCGCGCTCGGGATACTCGACCCGGAGACCGGCGAGGTCGTCGACGCGGCCGGCCCCTGGACCGAGTTCACCCCGACACTCGCGGTCCACGGCAGCCGGATCGTGGGCGTCGCCGCCAGCCCCCGCAGCGCGTACGAGGTCGTCGAACTGGACGCCCGCACCGGCCGCGCCAGGGTGATCGGCGCCGGCCACGCCGACCCGGTGGACCCCGCGTACTACCCGGAGCCGCAGATCCGCACCTTCACCGGCCCCGCCGGGCGCGAGGTCCACGCCCACATCTACCCGCCGCACCACCCCGACCACGTGGCACCCGGCGACGAACTGCCGCCCTACGTCGTGTGGGCGCACGGCGGACCCACCGGCCGCGCGCCCCTCGTCCTCGACCTGGAGATCGCCTACTTCACCTCACGTGGCATCGGCGTCGCCGAGGTCAACTACGGCGGATCGGCGGGGCACGGGCGGGAGTACCGCAACCGGCTGCGCGAGCAGTGGGGCGTCGTCGACGTCGAGGACTGCGCGGCCGTCGCGCTCGCCCTCGCCGAGGAGGGCACAGCCGACCGGCACCGGCTCGCCATCCGCGGCGGCAGCGCGGGCGGCTGGACCGCCGCCGCCTCCCTGACCGGCACCGACGTCTACGCCTGCGGCACGATCCTCTATCCGGTCCTCGACCTCGGCGAATGGGGCTCGGGGGAGACCCACGACTTCGAGTCGCAGTATCTGGAGACGCTGATCGGGCCGATCGCCGAGGTGCCGGGCCGGTACGTGGAACGCTCGCCCAGCGAGCGCGCCGACCGCATCTCCGCGCCCTTCCTGATCCTCCAGGGCCTCGACGACGTCATCTGTCCGCCCGCGCAGTGCGAACGGTTCCTCGCCAGGCTGGCCCGGTCGACCGGGCGCCGCGTACCGCACGCCTATCTCACCTTCGAGGGCGAGGGGCACGGGTTCCGGCGGGCCGACACCATGGTGCGGGCCCTGGAGTCCGAACTCTCCCTGTACGCCCAGGTCTTCGGCCTGCGTCCGCCCGGCATCCCCACCCTGCACCTCACCGCCCGAGAAGAGTCCGTCACAGCGCCGACGGGATCCGTCCCACCGATCGTGGAGTCCACCCAGTGAAAGCCCTGGCCCGTCCAGCCCGTCTCGCCCCCGGGGCCCGCGTCGCCGTCGTCGCGCCCAGCGGGCCCGTGGTCGAGGAGCGGCTGGCCGCGGGCCTCGACATCCTGCGCGGCTGGGACCTCGACCCGGTCGTGGCACCACATGTCCTGGACCGGCACCCCGAGTTCAGCTACCTCGCGGGCACCGACGCCGACCGGGCCGCCGATTTCCAGGCCGCCTGGTGCGACCCGGACGTGGCCGCGGTGCTCTGCGCCCGCGGCGGCTACGGCGTCCAGCGCATGGTCGACCTCCTCGACTGGGACGCGATACGGGCCGCAGGCCCCAAGGTGTTCCTCGGCTTCAGCGACATCACGGCACTGCACGAGGCGTTCGCGAACCGCGCGGGGCTGGTGACCCTGCACGGGCCGATGGCCGCGGCCGTCGACTTCATCAAGAACACTCGGGCACAGGAGCACCTTCGGGCGACGCTCTTCGAACCGGAGACGGTACGGGTGATCGAGTCCGGCGGGGGAGCGGCACCGCTCGTGCCCGGCCGCGCCTCGGGTGTCCTCCTCGGCGGGTGCCTGAGCATGCTCGCCGCCGACCTGGGCACCCCGCACGCCCGGACCTCCGCGCGCGGCGGGCTGCTGTGCCTGGAGGACGTGGGCGAGGAGACGTACCGCCTGGACCGGGCGCTCACCCAGCTCCTGCGGGCCGGCTGGCTGGACGGGGTCACCGGGATCCTGCTCGGCTCCTGGGCGCGCTGCTCGCCGTACGAGCGCGTGCGGACGCTGCTCACCGACCGCCTCGGCGGGCTCGGGGTGCCGGTCGTCGAGGAGTTCGGATTCGGGCACGGCGAGGGCGCGTTGACGATTCCGTTCGGGGTTCGGGCCGAACTCGACGCGGACGCCGGGACCCTGACGCTGGAGGAGCCGGCGCTCGCCCGGAACCTGTCGTGAAGGCCCCCGTCGCGTACTGTGTCGGGATGCCTGAGAATGCCTCCGTCTATCTTGCCGAGGGGCCCCGCGTGGGCATCCGGCACTTCACCCACGAGGACGGTGCCGAGTTCACCGCACGGGCCCGGGAGAGCAAGGCGCTGCACCAGCCCTGGCTCTTCCCGCCCCGCAGCGTCGACGCCTATGCCGCCTACGCGGGGCGGCTCATCGAGGACCGTACGAAGGCCGGGTTTCTGGTCTGCGAACGGGACAACGGGGCCATCGCCGGCTTCATCAACATCAACAACATCGTCGAGGGCGGCTTCCTGTGCGGGGCGCTGGGCTACGGCGCCTTCGCTCACGCCACCGGGCGCGGGCTGATGGCCGAGGGGCTCGGGCTCGTGGTCCGGTACGCCTTCGGGGCGATGGGGCTGCACCGGCTGGAGATCAACGTCCAGCCCCGGAACGCGGCCTCGATCGCCCTCGCCCGGCGCTGCGGATTCCGGCTGGAGGGGTTCTCGCCGGACTTCATCTACATCGACGGGGCGTGGCGCGACCACGAGCGATGGGCCATCACCTCGGAGATGCTCCCGCCGAGCTGAACCTCCCGTAGAGCCGGATCTCCCTTCGAGCACCGACGCCGTCGTCGCCTTTGCGGAATCCTGACCGGATCCTGACGAGCGGACACCCTGGTCAGGTGGTCGATGTCCCTGTTCCATGGTCATCGTGACGACGATCCGACGTGACGTACTGACCCTGCCGGTCGCGGAGTTGGGCCCGGACAACCCGCTGCCACCCCTGCGGCCGCTCGACGAGACACACCGCGTCGACGACCGCAGCGGCGTCGACCTGCCGCGCGACATGGCCAGGCAGATGCGCTACGAGCCGCTGCGGAGCCTCCTGCCCGAGCGCATCCGGGACGGATACGACAGACGGCGCGAGCCGCGCGGGATCGACACGATCGTGATCGAGAACGACCGGCTGCGGGCGGTGGTGCTGCCGGGTCACGGCGGCCGGGTGGCCTCGCTGTTCCACAAGCCCTCGCAGCGCGAACTCCTCTACCGCAACCCGGTGGTGCAGCCCGCCTGCTTCGCACTCAACGGAGCCTGGGTATCCGGCGGCATCGAGTGGAACATCGGCGCGACCGGCCACACCACCCTTTCCTGCGCCCCCGTGCACGCCGCCCGTGTCCCCGCCCCCGACGGCGGCGAGATGCTCCGGCTGTGGGAGTGGGAGCGGCTGCGCGACCTGCCGTTCCAGGTCGACCTGTGGCTCCCGGACGGCTCCGACTTCCTCCACGTCGGCGTCCGCGTCCGCAATCCGCACGAGAAGCCCACGCCCCTGTACTGGTGGTCCAACATCGCCGTACCCGAGGAACGCCGGGTGCTGGCCCCCGCGGACGAGGCCTGGCACTTCGGGTACGAGCGGCGGCTGCGGAGGGTGCCGGTACCGGAGCACGAGGGGGTGGACCGCACGTATCCGCCGCGCAGCGTCTTCCCCGCCGACTACTTCTACGAGGTGCCCGACGGGCAGCGCCGCTGGATCGCCGCGCTCGACGACACGGGCGACGGGCTCGTGCAGACGTCCACCGACGTGCTGCGCGGGCGCAAGCTGTTCGTCTGGGGCTCCGGTCCGGGCGGACGGCGGTGGCAGGAATGGCTCACCGAACCCGGCACCGGCGGCTACTGCGAGATCCAGGCCGGACTCGCCCGCACCCAGCTGGAGCATGTCCGGCTGGAGGCGGAGAGCGAGGTGTCCTGGCTGGAGGCGTACGGGCCGCTGGCGGCGGATGCGGGGGCGGTGCACGGGGCGGACTGGGCGCTCGCGCGGGCGGAGACGGAACGCCGGCTGTCGGAGGTACTCCCTCGCGGGGACGTCGACGCGGCGTACGAGGCGTGGCTGCCGTACGCCGACACCGAGCCCGGTGAGGTGCTGGCCGTCGGGTCCGGCTGGGGCGCGCTCGAAGTGCTGCGCGCCTCCCACAAGCTGCCCGGCACGCCGTTCCAGGAGTCCACACTGGGGGAGGCGCAGGCGCCCTGGGTGGAGCTCCTGCGGACCGGTGCCTTCCCGGAGCCGCGGCGGGTCGGGCCTCCCGGTGAGAGCCTGGTCGCTCCGCACTGGCGGGACATGCTGGAGACCGCGCCCGCCAAACCGCTCACCGAGTACCACCTCGGCGTCGCCCAGTGGCACGCCGGGGACCTGGCGCAGGCCGTGCGCAGCTGGGAGCGGGCGCTCGAACTCGCCCCGTCGCTCTGGCCGTTGCTGCGGTGTCTGGCCGTCGCCGACCAGGAGGCCGGCAACCGGGAACGGGCCGCCGACCGGTACGCCGAGGCCTTCGACGACCTGTGTCAGGAGCGGCGTGACGACGGTCCGGCCTGGACCGCGGCCACGGCCGCGCTCGGGCGGGAGGCGGTGGGGGCGCTGCTCGCTGTGGGGCGTACCGGGGAAGCCCGCCGGGTCTGGGATCGACTGCGGCCCGTTACTCGGGCGCGCGGCCGGTTCCGTCTGCTGGAGGTGGAGCTGCGTCTCGCGGAGGGGGACCGGGACGGGGCGCGGGGGGTCTTCGACGAGGCGTTCGAGGTCGCCGACCTGCGGGAGGGGGCGGAGACCATCACCGCCCTGTGGGCCCGTCTGACGGACGAGCCACTCCCGCCCCACTACGACTTCCGCATGCGCCCGCCCTCCAACTAGTGCCGCAACAGGCAACGTTCGCCCCGTCGCGACGCCCGGCACGCACTCTCGCCGCACCGGACGAAAGCCCAAGTACGTCCAGTACGAGGACTTCCGGCCGGCACGCCGAGAGCACGCACCGGACGCCGCTCCTTGACGGGCAAACGTTGCCTGCCGCGGCACTAGCCTTTCCTCGCCCTCGCCCTCGCCCTCGCCCTCGCCCTCGAACGCCGGACGGGCTGAAGGCGCGCTGGCGCTCCTGAGGGGCGCGGGGAACCGCGTGATCAGCCCCCACTCACCCGCAGTCGAAGAACACACCCGGGGTCTGGGGCGAAGCCCCGAGGGAGCGGTCAGAGGGTCGGGGATCCGCGGTCGACGTACTCGTACACCACACCGTCCGGATGCATGGCGATCAGATTGCGCCCGGCCGGCGTCCCCACCGGTCCCGCCAGAATCCGTGCGCCCAGCTCGCTGAGCACCCGATGCGCGTCCTCGACGTCCTTGACGGCGATGGTCGCGGAGACCTTCCGCAGGACGTCCAGATCGGCCTCGGGTCCGCTCATGAGCAGGAAACAGCCCACCGCCGCCACCGACACACCGCCGCGCTCGAACCGCAGGGCCCGCCCACCGGCAAGTCTTTCGTAGAAGGGGACCGAAGCCTCCAGGTCGTCGACGCAGATCCGCAACGTGGCTCCCAGAATCTCCATGCGGACGAGCTTAGTTGGGCACGCCGGAGGACGAGATCGTTTCGGACGTCTCCTCCGGACGACCGAATGACCCCCTCGGGGGGAGGAGGAAACACCGGAGCCCCCGGGTTTGGGTGCCCCGACCGCGGGGACGCGGAAAGCCCCCGTACGAGGCACGAGCGACATCACCGGAGGCGAAACCGTGAGTCGACCCCGCATCGTGATCGTCGGTGCCGGCTTCGCCGGGTACCGAACCGCCCGCACGCTGGCGCGGCTGACCCGGCACAAGGCCGACATCACCCTTCTCAACCCGACCGACTACTTTCTGTATCTGCCCCTGCTGCCTCAGGTCGCCGCAGGAGTCCTGGAGCCGCGCCGTGTCACCGTCTCGCTCCCCGGCACCCTGCCCCACGTACGCCTGGTGCTGGGCGAGGCCGACGGCGTCGACCTCGACGCACGCACCGTGTACTACACGGATCCCGAGAGCGAGCCGGGCACGCTGACGTACGATCGTCTCGTGCTGGCCGTCGGCGGCGTGAACAAGCTGCTGCCCGTGCCCGGTGTCGCCGAGTACGCGCACGGCTTCCGCGGACTGCCCGAGGCGCTGTACCTCCGCGACCATGTGACCCGGCAGGTGGAGCTGGCCGCCGCGTCCGACGACCCGAAGACCTGTGCCGCGCGGTGCACGTTCGTGGTGGTCGGCGCCGGGTACACGGGGACCGAGGTCGCGGCCCAGGGACAGCTGTTCACCGACGCGCTGGTACGCAGGCAACCACTGCGGGAGGGCATGCGGCCGCGCTGGCTGCTGCTCGACGTCGCGCCGCGTGTCCTGCCCGAGCGGCTCTCCCGCGCCGCCGACCGCGTCCTGCGGCGACGGGGCGTCGACGTGCGCACGGCGACCTCGGTCGAGGAGGCGACCCCGAGCGGCGTCCGCCTCAGCGACGGGGAGTTCGTCGGCACGCGGACGCTGGCGTGGTGTGTCGGCGTACGGCCCGATCCGCTCGTCGAGGTGCTCGGGAAGCCACTGGAACGGGGGCGGCTGCTCGTCGACCCGTATCTCCAGGTGCCGGGCCGTCCCGACGTGTTCGCGTGCGGCGACGCCGCCGCCGTGCCGGATCTTGAGCGGCCTGGGCAGTACACGCCGATGACGGCGCAGCACGCCTGGCGGCACGGGAGGGTCGCGGGGCGCAATGTCGCCGCCACGCTCGGCATCGGGAGCCGACGCGCCTACCGCCATCGCGACCTGGGCTTCACCGTCGATCTCGGGGGTGCGCAGGCCGCCGCCAACCCCCTGGGCATCCCGCTGTCCGGCCCCCTCGCCGGGGCCGTCACCCGCGGCTACCACCTCGCCGCGATGCCCGACAACCGCGTCCGCGTCGCGGCCGACTGGCTGCTGGACGCCGTACTGCCGCGCCAGGCCGTGCAGTTGGGCCTGGTCCGCTCGTGGTCGGTGCCGCTGGACACCGCCTCGCCGGAACTGGCACGGGTGGCCGGTTCCCCCGGCGACTTCACGAGCCGTCCGGAAGGAGAGTCATGAACACCACAGTGAACGCCATGGACACCCGTCAACTCGAGGAACTCGCACAGCAGTTGCGTGTCGACAGCGTGCGCGCTGCCGCCGCTGCCGGATCCGGGCATCCCACGTCCTCGATGTCGGCGGCCGACCTGATGGCGGTCCTGCTGGCCAAGCACCTGCGCTACGACTTCGAGCGCCCCCAGCATCACGGCAATGACCGTTTCATCCTCTCCAAGGGGCATGCCTCACCGCTCCTGTATGCCGCGTACAGGGCGGCCGGGGCCATCAGCGAGGCCGAACTGCTCACCTTCCGCAAGCTCGGCAGCCGGCTCGAAGGGCATCCGACACCCCGGCGGCTTCCGTGGGTCGAGACCGCCACCGGCTCGCTCGGCCAGGGGCTGCCCGTGGGGGTCGGCGTCGCACTGGCCGGTAAACGGCTCGACCACACCGGCTACCGGGTGTGGGTGCTGTGCGGCGACAGCGAGCTCGCCGAGGGATCCGTCTGGGAGGGCGCCGAGCACGCCGGATACGAGCACCTCGACAACCTCGTAGCGATCATCGACGTGAATCGGCTGGGCCAGCGCGGCCCGACCCGGCACGGCCACGACCTCGACGCGTACGCGCGCCGGTTCCAGGCCTTCGGCTGGCACACCGTGGAGATCGACGGACACGATGTCGACGCCATCGGCCGCGCGTACGCCCAGGCCGAGTCCACCGCGGGACAGCCGACCGTGATCATCGCCCGCACGCTCAAGGGCAAGGGCGTCGAGTCGGTCCAGGACCGCGAGGGCCTGCACGGCAAACCGCTGCCGGACGCCGAGGAGGCGATCGCCGAACTCGGCGGAGTGCGCAACCTGCACGTGGAGGTCCAACAGCCTCCCCCGGCAAGGGTGTTGCATGCCGTACGCTCCGGCCACCTCGAACTGCCCCGCTACGACATCGGGGACAAGGCCGCCACCCGCGACGCCTACGGACAGGCGCTCGCCGCGCTCGGCACCGCCCGTGGTGACGTCGTCGCCCTGGACGGCGAGGTGGGCGACTCCACCCGCACCGAGCTCTTCGCCAAGGAACACCCCGACCGCTTCTTCGAGTGCTACATCGCCGAGCAGCAACTCGTCGCGGCCGCCGTCGGCATGGCCGCGCGCGACTGGGTGCCGTACGCCACCACGTTCGCGGCGTTCCTCACCCGGGCCCACGACTTCATCCGGATGGCCGCGATCAGCGGCTCCGACATCAACCTCGTCGGCTCGCACGCGGGCGTCTCGATCGGCCAGGACGGCCCCTCGCAGATGGCCCTGGAGGATCTGGCGATGTTCCGGGCGCTGTACGGCACGACCGTGCTCTACCCGTGCGACGCCAACCAGACGGCCAAGCTCGTCGCGACGATGGCGGACTGCGAGGGCATCCGCTATCTGCGCACCTCACGTGGGGACACCCCGGTGATCTACAGCCCCACCGAGGAGTTCCCCGTCGGCGGCAGCAAGGTACTGCGCGCCAGTGACGAGGACCGGCTGACGCTCGTCGCCGCGGGCGTCACCCTTCACGAGGCGCTGGCCGCCGCCGAGTCGCTCGACCGCGAGGGCATCAAGGTCAGGGTCATCGACCTCTACTCGGTCAAGCCCGTCGACCGCCGCACCCTGCGCGAGGCCGCCGAAGAGACCGGCTGCCTCGTCACCGTCGAGGACCACCGCGAGGAGGGCGGCATCGGCGACGCGATCCTCGACGCATTCCTCGACGGCCGCCCGGTGCCACGCCTGGTCCGCCTCGCCGTCCGTACGATGCCGGGTTCGGCGACCCCCGCCGAGCAACTGCACGCCGCGGGCATCGATGCGGAGTCGATCGCGGCGGCGGCGAGGCTGCTGGTGGAGACGGCGATCGTGCGCTGAGCCGAGCCGTACCTGCTGAATCCTGAATCCTGAATCCTGAATCCTGAATCCTGAAAACTGAATCCCGAATCCGATGCCGGATTTGAATTCGGCCTGGAAAATTCGAATACGACCTGGAAATGCCCTGGAGATGCCTGCGGCCCGAGGCCTGAACAAGACCTCGGGCCGACTCCGGAAACAGCTTTACGGGAATGGCTTCACCAGCGATACCAGCGGCCCCTGCTCCCCGAGGCGCTCGTTCCGCGCACCAGGAATCCCAGCAGCCACAGGACAATGACCACCAGCGCCACCCACCAGAGCAGCTTGATCGCGAATCCGGCGCCGAAGAGAATCAAGGCCAGCAGTAGTACCAGCAGAATGGGAACCATAATGTGTACCTCCTGCTGTCCGTGTTTCCCGCAGCAGGCGGATCACGCTTCTTTTCGGCAGAGAATTTCTCCGTGCAGGACGGAGAACCAGCCGTCCTCCTGCCGGGCCCACTCCCGCCACGCCTCCGAAACGGCCCGCAGTTGCGCGGTGGTCGCGTGTCCGCCCTCGGTGGCGCGCTCCGCGTACGCCGAGGCCTGCGTGCGATCGGCCCACAGTCCGCCCCACCACTCCCGCTCGTCCTCGGTGGCGAAGGTCCAGGTGTCCGACGTCGCCGTGATGTCCTTGATGCCGGCCGCCAGTGCCCATGACTTGAGACGGCGGCCGGCCACCGGTTCGCCCCCGTTGGCTCGGGCCACGCGCAGGTACAGGTCCTGCCAGTCGGTCAGGCCCGGCACCTCGGGATACCAGGCCATCGCCGAGTAGTCCGCGTCGCGGACGGCGATGAAACCGCCCGGCTTGGTGACCCGGTACATCTCGCGCAGCGCCTGCACCGGGTCGCCCACGTGCTGGAGCACCTGATGGGCGTGGACCACGCAGAAGGTCTCGTCCGGGAAGTCCAGGGCGTGCACGTCCGCGACCCCGAACTCGACGTTCTCCAGGCCGCGTTCGGCTGCCACGGCGCGGGCCTGGTCCAGGATTCCCGGGGCGTGGTCGACGGCGGTGACATGGCCTTCGGGGACCAGTTCCGCCAGGTCTGCGGTGATGGTGCCCGGGCCGCAGCCGATGTCCAGGATCTGCATGTGGGGCTTCAGCGAGTCGAGCAGGTAGGCGGCCGAGTTGGCGGCCGTGCGCCAGGTGTGCGAACGCAGTACGGACTCGTGGTGGCCGTGTGTGTAGACAGCGGTCTCCTGCGACTTCGACATGACCGTTTCCCCTTCGCGTCGTCTCGTCGGTTGTGCGTCACCGTACGCCCGCATGTCGCATGTTGAGACCCCAGTCTTGTCATGTGGACACTGTCATGGTCGGCGGCGTGCGAGGAGACCGCGGACGGCGTACGCGGCCGCCGTGCCCAGCGCCGCGCCCGCGAGGACGTCGCCAGGGAAGTGGGCGCCGGTGTAGACGCGGGACAGAGCCACGGCGGTGGCGAGCGGTACCACCGCGGCGCCCCAGCCGTGCGACTCCAGTGCCACGCCCGTGGCGAAGGCGGCGGCCGATGCGGAGTGGCCCGAGGGGAACGAGGTGGTGATCGGCTGTCGCTTGAGCCGGCGGGTCAGGGGGACCGGGGCGAGGGGGGGGCGGGGGCGGCGTACCGAGCGCTTGCCCACGGTGTTGATCGTGGCGGAGGCGAGGGTGAGGGAGGCGAGGCCGGTCGCGGCGGCTCGGCGGGCGTGGGGGGTGCGGGTCGCTGTGAGTGCCGCCGCGGTGGCGAACCACAGCAGGCCGTGGTTCGCGCTGCGGCTCAGTTTGGGCAGGAAGGGGTCGCAGCCCGGCCAGTGGCGGGATGCGATGGCTTCGAAGAGGCGGGAGTCTGCTGCGAGGAAGTGGTTTCGGAGGGTGTGGTGGTTCGAGGGGTGGGTGGTGAGGTCGATGTCCGGGGTGACGGTCATGAGCTCCCCGTACCCGCCGAACCACCGTTTCCTCGCCCCCGCCGCCCCTACCCGTCCCATCCTCGACCTGGGGGCGCCGCCCCAGACCCCCCCGGGGCGGGTTTGCCGGCCGCGGGCGGGTGGGGGCTGGTCGCGCAGTTCCCCGCGCGCCTGGGCGGGGCTTCGCCCCGATCTCCCGACCACCCGTGGTCGCTCGGCTGTAGGTGGATGGGGGCTGGTCGCGCAGTTCCCCGCGTCCCTGGAAGCCTCCACCGCGGCCCGCATCTTTCAGCCCGCCCCGCGCTTGAGGACGAGGCCGTTCAGGCCGAAGCGGGGGGCTGGGGGGCGGCAGCCCCCTGGGATGGGACGGGCAGGGGCGGCGGGGGCGAGGAGGGTCGGGGGCATATGCGTTTGCTCCGTGGGCCGGGGGGCCGGAGAATGCCTGCCCATGGGACATCTCGAAGCCGCGCATCTTGAGTACTACCTTCCCGACGGGAGGGCGCTGCTCGGCGATGTGTCGTTTCGGGTGGGGGAAGGGGCCGTCGTCGCGCTGGTGGGCCCCAACGGAGCGGGCAAGACCACGCTGCTGCGGCTGATCTCGGGGGAGCTGAAGCCGCACGGGGGCACCGTCACCGTGACCGGCGGTCTTGGTGTGATGCGGCAGTTCGTGGGGTCCGTGAGAGACGACACGACCGTGCGCGACCTGCTCGTCTCCGTGGCGGCGCCCCGCATACGGGAGGCCGCCGAGGCCGTCGACGCGGCCGAGCACGCGATGATGACCGTGGACGACGAGGCCGCCCAGCTCCGCTACGCGCAGGCACTCTCCGACTGGGCCGAGGTACGCGGGTACGAGTCCGAGACGCTGTGGGACATGTGCACGACGGCCGCGCTCGGCGTCCCGTACGAGAAGGCGCAGTGGCGACTGGTGCGCACCCTCTCCGGAGGAGAGCAGAAGCGGCTGGTGCTGGAGGCCCTGCTGCGCGGCACCGACGAGGTACTGCTCCTCGACGAGCCGGACAACTACCTCGACGTACCGGGCAAGCGCTGGCTGGAGGAGCGGCTCAAGGAGACCCGCAAGACCGTTCTCTTCGTCTCCCACGACCGAGAGCTGCTGTCCCGCGCCGCCGAGAAGATCGTCAGCGTCGAGCCCAGCCCCACCGGCGCCGACGCATGGGTGCACGGCGGCGGCTTCGCGACGTACCACGAGGCGCGACAGGAGCGGTTCGCCCGCTTCGAGGAGCTGCGCAGGCGCTGGGACGAGAAGCACGCCCAGCTGAAGAAGCTCGTGCTGAATCTGCGGCAGGCGGCTTCCATCAGCCATGAGTTGGCGTCCCGGTACGCGGCGGCGCAGACCCGGCTGCGGAAGTTCGAGGAGGCCGGCCCGCCGCCGGAGCCGCCGCGCGAGCAGGACATCAAGATGCGCTTGCACGGAGGGCGTACCGGCGTACGGGCCATCACCTGCAAGGGACTTGAGCTCACCGGGCTGATGAACCCGTTCGACCTGGAGGTCTTCTACGGCGAGCGGGTCGCCGTGCTCGGCTCCAACGGCTCCGGCAAGTCGCACTTCCTGCGCCTGCTCGCCGGCGACACCGTCGCGCACACGGGCGAGTGGAAGCTCGGCGCGCGCGTCGTGCCCGGACACTTCGCCCAGACGCACGCCCACCCGGAGCTCCAGGGCCGCACCCTTCTCGACATCCTGTGGAGCGAGCACTCCCAGGACCGGGGCGCCGCCATGTCCCGGCTGCGCCGCTACGAGCTGACCGCCCAGGCCGAGCAGCGCTTCGAGAAGCTCTCCGGCGGCCAGCAGGCACGCTTCCAGATCCTGCTGCTGGAACTGGAGGGCTCCACGGCCCTGCTGCTGGACGAGCCCACCGACAACCTCGACCTTGAGTCGGCCGAGGCACTCCAGGAGGGCCTGGAGGCATACGAGGGGACGGTGCTCGCGGTCACCCACGACCGCTGGTTCGCACGCTCCTTCGACCGCTATCTCGTCTTCGGCTCGGACGGCAGGATCCGGGAGACGGCGGAACCGGTGTGGGACGAGCGGCGCGTCGAGCGGGCCCGGTAGGAATCCGGCCCGGTAGGAATCCGGCCCGGTAGGAATCCGGCCCGGTAGGACTCGGGCCCGCCAGGACTCGGTCCCGGTCCCGGTCGTCCCGTCCTTCCCGGAGGACCGGGGGCCCGGAAGTTCGTAGAGTGGAGGGAGGACGGCGAGATCCACGGCTCCCTCCCGGACGCCGCTCGGGCGCCGCGCACGGCAGCGCCTGCCCGGCGGCTACCCGGACCGCGCCGCAGGACACGACGAGCGGGGTACCACCATGACCGGAGTCGACCCGGACCGGCTGGACGACCAGCAGCTGATGAAAGAGCTGGAGACGATCCACCGCACCCGCCACGACACACTGCTGCACGGTTCGAACGACGCCCTGCGGACCCACAACATGCGCATGGCGCAGTTGGAGGGCGAGTACCTGCGCCGCCATCCGCGCCGTCCCGTCGCCGCGGGCCGTACGCGCGACGGAGCCCGGGAGCGGGGCCTCGCGGCGGAGCGTGAACGAGCGGCGGAGTGCTGAACGACGGGCCGGGCCGAACTCGCCCGGCCCGCACACCCGTTGCGGACGCCCCCGCCGCCCCCGCCGCCCCCGGTCCCCGCTGTCGCCGGTGGACCGAGGTGCGCCGGACGGTGCCGCATTCCGCAAGGGCGGACACTCCGTCAGGCGGCCTGCCGGGCGAACGCCTCCAGGAACGCCTCGTCGAACCCCTTAGGTCGTCCGGCTTACGGCTGGTGACCAGGGTGTTGGGTCCCTGCTCGCACACGCACGCTCTTCACCGCGTCCGCCGGGCGCGTACGACCGATTCGGCCAGCTCGTGGACCGTGGTGTAGCGCGCCTTGTGCGGGCGCCGCTCCACGGCCTCGATCAGGGGGTCCGGCGCGTGTTTGTCGCGCAGGGTGTCGGCCAGGTCGCGGGGACCCGCGGGGAAGGCGGTACGGCTCAGGAACCGGGCCAGTTCCAGCCGCACCGTCTCGATGGAGTCGGGCGCGCGGTTCGGTGCCACGGGGCCGCGCGCGATCTCCGGGTCGTCGTCGGCCGTCGGCTCCGGGTCCTGCCACTCCACGGTCCGGGTGGGGTGACCCGACCTGAGCAGGCCCCGCAGTTCGTGTTTCATCTCGTCGTCCCGGTGGACGCTCAGCCGGTCGCTGCCTCGCTGCATGACTCCCTCCAGGGGATCGGGGACGGTGATCGCGTACCCATGAACCCGGGGTCGACACGTCCGTGGGAGAACGGCACGACGAGCTCCACCACCAGGCGGCATGATGACGGCCGGAGAACCGGTTCTCCGAGGTCATGGGGGTGGAAGTGACGGGGATGTCGCTCGAGGCGCTGGACGCGGTGCCGTGGGACCGGCTCGAGTCGGCGCTGCCCCGGCACCCGGTCGAGGAGGTACCTCGCGCGCTGCGGCGGCTGGCGCTCGCGGGCGGGGCCGCGACGGAGGAGTACTGCTACCCGCTGTACTCCTGCCTGGTCGCGGGCAACGGCCGGGTGCCCTCCGCGGCGACCGCGGCCCTGCCCTTCGTGGTGGCGCTCGCCGCCGACCCGGGGGCGGGCGCGCGAGTCGACCTCGTAGGACTGCTGGTGGCTTTCGAGCACGCGACCAGGACGGCCCGGCCGGACCTGGTGGACGAGGGGTGGCCCGCGGCGTGGAGACGCCACCAGAGTGCGGTCCTGGCGCTGCTCGCGGACCCGGACCCCGATGTGCGGCGGGAGGCCATTCCCCTCGCGGTCGGTGTCGTACCGCTCCTGGAGCGGTGGCGGGCCGAGACGGACCCGGCGGTGCGTCTGCCGGTGCTGCTGCAGCTGGGACGGGTGGCCGCTGCCGCGGAAGCGGATGCCCGGTCGGTCGAGGAGGTGCGGGCGGTCCTCGACGGCGTCCTGCGTGACGGCGAGCCCGTCATGAAGGTCGCGGCCGTGATCGCCTGGGCGCGGCTCGACCCGCAGGAGCCGGTCCGGCGGATCGACCTGCTGGTGGAGACACTCTCCGACCCCGCCGTGCGGCCCAGGCTCGAGGAGATCTGGTACGTGGTGGGCGTCGAGGAACCCTTCAGCTGTGAAGCGGTCGTCACCTGGGCCGCCGAGCTGTTCGACCACGACGCCCGGACGGCAGCCTCCTTCGTGGTCCGGCTGGCCGACGCGGCGGCCCGCACCGGGAACACCGAGCTGTCCGGGGCGGTGCTGAACGAGGCATGGCGGCTGCTGGTGCTCAGGCCGTCCGCGGCGCCCGCGCTGCTGCCGGTGGCGGGCCGGCTGCTGGACGACCGGGCCGACCCCGTGCGCCTGCGGGCGGCACACCTTCTGGCGGTGCTCGGCCGGCGGTCGGCCCGGTACGCCGACCGGCTCGCCACGCTGCTCGACGACCCGGGGAAGGATCCCTGCCTGGAGGGGACCGTCGGTGAGTACGCGCGCTGGGCGCTCACCCGGATCGGCGACCCGCGCGCGATGCCGGGGCTCGTCGAGCGGCTCTACGAGCCCTATCGGGAGCACTACGGACGTGGCTACTGCGTCAGCGACCCGCGACTTCCGGACGTCGACGCCGTGCTGGTTCCGCTGCGGGCGCACGCCGACGTCCTGCTGCCCGCACTGCGGGAGGTGATGCGGCACCACACGGCGCACAACGGCGGCCACGGCCCGCTGACCGGCGCCTTCCTGAAGGTCCTGAAGGCGTGGGGGCCGGACGCGCTGCCCGCGCTGCCGGAGGTCGTGGCGCTGCTGGACGACGCCGAGGGCTCGCTCACGATCGTCGAGGTGCTGGCGGCGATGGGGCCGGGCGCCGCGTCCGCCGAGGCCGCCCTGCGCGCCTGTAAGCCGCTCAACTGGCCGGAATACCAGCGGAACGTGGCGTGGGCCGCCTCGCAGATGGGCGGAGACCGTACAACGGCGCTGCGGCTCATCGGCGACGCGGTGCTGACCGAGGAGGGTCCCTACTACGGGCCCGTCCACCTGCTGACCGAGTTCGGTCCCACGGCCGCGCCGTACGCCGACCGGGTGCGGCACATCATGGAGAACACCGACGGATTTCGCCGGATCGAGGCCGCGCTCGCCCTCTGGTCGGGCACGGGCGAGCCCGAGCCGAGCGTCTCCGTCCTGGAGGAGTTCGTCCTGCCGATCGCCGACGGCGGCGACGACTATGGGTTCTTCGGAGAGGCGCTGCGAGCCCTGACCCGGATCGGCACCCTGACCCCCGCGACGCGCGCCGCACTGCGGACGGTACGGGGCTTCGACGGCCGCCTGGCGCAGGAACGGAACTACGAGGCCTTCCTCCAGGACGAGGAGCTGCGCGCCGCGATCGAGTACCTGCTCGCCCTTCCCTGAGCCCAAGGTGCCGACAGGCGCGAATGGTTGCCCCCGGTGTTTGCCTCGCACAGGCCGGGGCAGGCGGAATTCAGTGCTTCGGACAGGAGGCACGTCCGTGGGAGCGGGGAAGTCCTCGCCACGGGTGTGCCGTTCGACGCACCTGTGCGCTCCCTCGGTGACCGTCCAACCCAAGGCACCTGCAAGGGAGTTGCGACGCACCATGCGAAACCAAGTGAGCGCGAAACGCCATCCGCACGACGACGCCCCCGACACCACGGAGGCATTCCGCAGGCTCGCCTCGCTCCCTCCGGGCCGGCAGCGCGACACGCTCCGCGAGCAGATCGTCGAGGCCTGGCTGCCGATGGCGGACCGGCTCGCGGGCCGGTTCCGCAACCGCGGTGAGAGCCTGGAGGACCTGCGCCAGGTCGCGGCGCTCGGTCTGGTCAAGGCAGTGGACCGGTACGACCCAGAGCTCGGCAACGCCTTCGAGAGCTACGCCGTGCCGACCGTCACCGGCGAGATCAAACGGCACTTCCGCGACCACATGTGGACCCTGCACGTGCCGCGCCGCGTCCAGGACCTGCGCAACCGTGTGCGGTTCGCCGTCCAGGAACTCTCGGGGACCATCTCGGGCCGCAGGCCCACCGTCGCCGAGATCGCCGAGCACGCCCGGATGAGCGAGGGGGACGTCCGGGCCGGCCTGGAGGCTCTGGAGAGCTTCACGGCGCTCTCCCTGGACGCCGAGGTCCCCGGCAGCGACGACGGCTACTCGCTCAGCGACGCCCTCGGCTCGGCCGACCCCGCGCTCGACGTCGTCATCGACCGCGAGGCCGTCAAGCCCCGGCTGCAGGCCCTGCCCGAGCGTGAACGCACCATCCTCTACATGCGGTTCTTCGGCGACATGACGCAGAGCCGGATCGCCGACGAACTCGGGATCTCGCAGATGCACGTGTCGCGGCTGATCAGCCGGTGCTGCCACCGGCTGCGCGACCAGGTGATGCGCGACGTGGCGTAGCCGCTACCGGGGCGCGCTCATCGCCAGCGTCAGGTGGCGGGACATCATGTCCATCGCCTGGGCCTCCGCCATCGAGAACGCCCGGCGGGCGCCGCTGCGGAACAGGGTCAGCACGCCCTGTACGGGGCCGGGCGCGGTGGTCAGGGGCACGCACAGCAGCGACGTCACGTTCGCGCGTACGAGGATCGGGGCGCCCGAGGCGTCACGGCCGAAGGCGTCCGGATCCTCGGGGCGCACCCGCAGCGCCGTGGATCCGCCCCGGGCCGCCTCGACGACGAGCGGACACGTGGCGGGATCCTGCGCGGTCACGTCCCTCGCCTCCGCCACGCTGTCGGAGGGGGCGAGCACCGTCGTACGGGACAGCCGCGCCGCCCCCGCCGCGTCGGCCACCACCCAGTCGGCGAACCGCCCGTGCAGCACCGCGGCCGCCCGCTCCAGCACTCCGGACGGATCGCCGACCGGGCCGCTGAGCAGCGCCGTGGTCATGGTGTCCACCAGGTCCATCAGCGCCGCGTGCCGGGTCGTCTCGGTCAGGGTCGGTACCGGGCCCGGCACGCGCTCGTGGGACGGCACCCGGCTGTCCGCGGGCTGCAGGACGACGAGGACGGCGGTGCGGGGTTCGCCGCTGGGCCGCAGCGCGGTGAGCGTCGCCCGTACCGGCACCGCGGGCTGCTGCTGGAGGTGCACGGTGAGACTGCGGTCGCCCTCGCCGCGCGCCACCGCCGCCGCCTGCGAGCGGAACGCGGCACGGTCGGCGTGCGCGAGGAAACCGGTGAGCGGCCGGCCCGTCGCGTAGCCGGCCCGGACGCCGGTGAACGAGGTCGCCGCGAAGTTCAGCCTGCGCACCACCGTCTCGCGGTCCACCAGCGCGACAGGCACCGGCACCCGTTGGAAGAGCGCCTTGAGGAGCTGTTGCTCCTGGCGGTCGACGGAGGTGACGCCGGACGGGCCTGTCGAGGACAGACTCTCGTACCATGGCCACAACCGGCCCGCCACGTGGTCGAGTTCGAAGATCGCCGCGTCGAGCACCGTCGGCAGGTCGTCGGCCGGTACCGATCGAGCCGCCTTGAGCTCCGCCACGCGGCGCACGAAATCCGCGAGTTCTTCACCGAATTCGTCCGTCTGCGCCATGCGATGAACGTAACCCGAAGGTCTGGTTCCGGGTGTGGCGGGGTGTAATCCGCCGCGCCTGTTTTCCGCGCAGGTGAGCGGGAAGGCGCGGAGGGAGGAGGGGTGAACCATGCTGTATGCGGGGCGACTTGAGCAACGCGGTCAAAACGATCAGCACGGTCAGGGTGGTCAGGGCGGTCAACTCGGTCACCTGGGAACGCGGTCGCCGGAATCCACGCTCCCGGGGAGACGGCTGTCGGAGCTCGCCGAGCAGGCCGCCCGCTGCACCACCGATTGCTGCGGCGCCAGCTGCATGGTCTGCGAGGGTGGCCCTGAACGGCCCGCCGCGGTCACCCACCCCGACCTCGCCGCACTCGTTTCGGTCCAACTCCGCTCCGGAGACGGTCCGATCCCCGCCGCGCTGGAACGCGGTGAGCCCGTCGACTCGGCGGACCTGCTGCGCGAGGAGCGCTGGCCGGCGTACCGCGCGATGGCCCTCGACTCGGGTGTCCGCTCCAGTGTCACGATCCCCTTCCGGCGTTCCGGGCTGACCGTGACCCTCAGCCTCTACAGCTTCCGGCCCGGCGCACTGGAGGACGTCCCGCACGGACCCGCCCGCGCGCTCGGCGACCTCGCCGTCGCCTGCCTGGTCCGCGACCGTTCCTACCGGGCCGCGCTCACCGAGCTCGACCAGCTCGGCGCCGCGCTGCGCACCAGGCCTGTCGTCGACCAGGCGTGCGGGATCGTCATGCACGTACTGGGCTGCGACGCGGACGCGGCCTTCGGCGTACTGCGACGCATCTCGCAGGCGACCCAGCGCAAACTGTCCGACGTCGCCTCGGCCGTCGTGGACAAGCGCGGACGCGGCCTGGAACGGGAGCTCGTCTCCCTGTCGAACTGACCCGGTCGGCCGAGTCGCCGCTGTCACCCGCGTCACCCGCTCGGGCGTCCGTGTCGCGCGAATGGTGTCCGGCCGCGCGCGCCCGGCGCCGGGGCGGGCTGTGATGGGGCGGGGGCGCGACGGCCGTGCCCCCTTCAGACAGTGTCTGTCCGAAGGAGCCCGACCCATGCGCCGTACCGTCCGTGTCCTGTCCGCCACCGCCCTGGCCTGTGCCGCCCTGGGAGCGGCCGCCACGGCCGCGTCCGCGGATCCGGGCGCGGAGGTCGATCCCCGTTCCGTGGGCCCCGGTGGTCTCCTCTCCATCTCCGTCACCTGCGACGCGATCGGCGGTACCCCGCCCGAGTCCATCGACGCCCACTCCCAGGGCTTCGAGGGGGGCAAGATCCAGCTGCACCGGGTCACCGGCGGCGACGAGAAGACGGGCGGCGCCGCCTCGTACCGCGGGACGGCCCGTATCCCGGCGGGTGGGACTTCCGACGGTGGATCCGGTGGACTCGGAGGGGTTGGCGGACTTGGAGGGGTCGGCGGGTTCGGAGTGACAGGCGGGACCGGCGAGCAGTTCAACAGCGATTCCGACGCCGGGAACCGCGAGGCCCAATGGGGCGTCAACGGCGTGTGTCCCGTAGCGCCGGGCGGCCAGGAGCGGCCGTGGAACGCCTCGTACACCGTGTCCCACGGCACCGGCACCGGCACCGGCACCGGCGTCGGCTCGGGCGCGGGGCGTGAGACCGGTGCGGCTCATGACACGGGCGCGGGGCGTGACACAGGTGCGGCTCATGACACGGGCACGGGGCGTGACACAGGTGCGGCTCACGACACGGGCGCCGGGCGCGAGACCGGTGCGGCTCACGACACCGGCCCCGGGCGTGACACCGGCGCGGCTCACGACACTGGTACGGGGCGTGACACAGGTGCGGCTCACGACACGGGCGCCGGGCGCGAGACCGGTGCGGCTCACGACACCGGCCCCGGGCGTGACACCGGCGCGGATCACGACACCGCGGAGCGCCCCGCCGGTGCGCAGTACGGAGTGCAGGGCGGCGAGGGCGGCGCCTTCACCGATTCCGTCCCGGCCCTG
>NZ_JBEYFS010000177.1:0-25821 GCF_040634475.1 Streptomyces sp. NPDC007095 | reverse complement strand
CGGAGGTGATCAGCGGGAACGGTTGGCCGCAGGCCGCCGGGGAATACGAGAGTGCCGCGGCCTCTGTCTTCGCTGTGCAGCCGAACGTGGCAGAGCACGCTCGCAAGGAGCGGCGTCGAAGTCAGCGCCCTGTCCTTCGGCGCCGCGGGCATCGGCAACCTGTTCACCGCCATCAGCGACGAACAGGCGTACGAGGCCGTGGGCGCCGCCTGGTCCGGGGGCATCCGCTACTTCGACACCGCCCCGCACTACGGCATCGGCCTCTCCGAACGCCGTCTCGGCGCGGCCCTGCGTGATCGCCCCCGTGCCGAGTACACCCTCTCCACCAAGGTGGGCCGTCTGCTGGAGCCCACGGACGCGGGCGGCGACGACCTGGCCGACGGCTTCGCGGTGCCCGCCACGCACCGACGCGTCTGGGACTTCAGCGCCGAGGGCGTACGACGCGGCATCGAGGCCGGCCTCGAACGCCTCGGCCTGGACCATGTGGACATCGTCTACCTCCACGACCCGGACGACCACGCCGAGCAGGCCTTCCACGAGGGCTACCCGGCTCTGGAGAAGCTCCGCTCGGAAGGTGTGGTCGGCGCCATCGGCGCGGGCATGAACCAGGCCGAGATGCTCACCCGCTTCGTCCGCGACACGGACGTGGACGTGGTGCTGTGCGCGGGCCGCTACACCCTGCTCGACCATGCCGCGCTGACCGAGCTGCTGCCCGCCGCCCAGGAGCGCGGCACCTCGGTGGTCATCGGCGGCGCCTTCAACTCCGGCCTGCTGGCCGACCCAAGGCCGGGTGCGACGTACAACTACGCGACGGCTCCTGCGGAGTTGCTGGACCGCGCCCTGCGGCTGAAGGAGATCGCGGAGCGGCACGGCACCACCCTGCGCGCCGCCGCGCTGGCTTTTCCCGCCGCCCACCCGGCCGTCGCGAGCGTCCTGGTCGGCGCCCGTTCGGCGCACGAAGTCCGCGACTGTGTCGCACAGTTCACGTCGCCGGTGCCGGAGGACTTCTGGCGGGAACTGCGTGAGACGAAGCTGCTGCCGGAGGACGCCCCCGTACCCGTACTCCCACAGGACCCGTCATGAGAGTCGCCCTGCACACCAAGGTCCGCGCCGACCGTACTGCCGCGTACGAGGCCGCCCACCGAGAGGTCCCCGAGGAGCTCACGACGGCCATCCGCGCCGCCGGAGCCACCTCCTGGACGATCTGGCGCAGCGGCACCGACCTCTTCCATGTCCTGGAGTGCGAGGACTACGGGCACCTGCTCGCCGAACTGGAGAAACTGCCGGTCAACATCGCCTGGCAGGCACGCATGGCCGAACTCCTCGACGTCGTGCACGACTACTCCGGCGAGGGCGCGGCCGCGGGGCTGCCCGTCGTGTGGGAGCTGCCGTGAGGGTGGACGCGCACCACCACGTGTGGGACCTCGCGGTCCGCGACCAGGACTGGATCAAGGGGCCCGAACTCCAGCCACTGCGACGTGATTTCGGCGTGGCGGACCTCGCACCGCAGGCACGGGCCGCCGGGGTCGACCGCACGGTCCTCGTGCAGACGATCACCGTGCCCGAGGAGACCCCGGAGTTCCTCGCCCTCGCGGCGGAGAGCGAGTTGATCGGGGGAGTGGTCGGCTGGACCGACCTGACCCGGCCGGACGTCGCCGACGAGCTGGCCCGGCTGCGGGAGCTGCCGGGCGGCCGCCACCTCAAGGGCATCCGCCACCAGGTGCAGGGCGAGTCCGACCCGGAGTGGCTGCTGCGTCCGGACGTACGCGACGGGCTCGCCGCCGTCGCCGAGGCGGGCCTCGTCTACGACCTGGTCGTGCTGCCGCACCAGCTGCCCGCCTGTGTCCGGGCCGCCGCCGGCCACCCCGAACTCACCTTTGTCCTCGACCACTTGGGCAAGCCGCCGATCGCCACGGGCGCCATGCAACCGTGGGCGACGGCCGTCCGGGGCCTGGCCGCGCTCCCCAACACCGTGTGCAAACTCTCCGGCATGGTCACCGAGGCGGACCACGCGAAGTGGACGGTCGACGGGCTGCGCCCCTACGCGGACACGGTCCTGGACGCCTTCGGACCGGGCCGGCTGATGTTCGGCTCCGACTGGCCGGTGTGCACGCTGGCGGCGTCGTACGGCCAAGTGGTCGATGCGGTGGAGGAGTTGACCGGAGGACTTGGCGCGGAGGAACGCGCCGAGATCTTCGGTGGCACCGCCACCCGTGTCTACCGGCTCTGACCGACCGGTCCGATCTGTCGTGCCTGATCCACCGGCTCTGATCCACCGGCTCTGATCTACCGGCTCTGATCCACCCACTCCAGCCGCATCGGCGGCAGGAACTCCCGCACATACGTCCGGTGCCAGCACGCGCCCGTCTCCCGCAGCTCATGCCACGTCGTGTAGCGGTAGCGGTAGAGGCGGGCGCGGACGTACCTGGGCGGGGCGTCCGCAGGGAACGGGGAGCGGCGCAGCAGCCGAAGCGTGTCGCGGTCGTTCTCCAGGAGCCGTTCGACCAGGCCCGTGAACCAGGAAGCGGCGTACGCGGGGGAAAGCGCCGCGAACCACATCAGCCAGTCGAGCCGCAGATGGTACGGCGCGTACTGGCGCGGCCAGTGGCGGGGATCGCCCGGTTTGCCCTTGAACTCGTACTCCTTCCACTCCGAGTCCTCCCGCGGCACGGGATCAGCCGTGCCCTCGACGACCACCTCGTGGCGCACCCGGCTGACGCTGCCGAACGCGCCGTAGGTGTTGACCAGGTGCAGCGGGTCGAAGGAGCGGTTCATGACCTGGCGCCGGGAGATCAGGTTGCGGGCGGGGCGGTAGCTGAGGGCCACCAGGCCCGTGGCGACCGCGAGGACCACGATCTCGTACCAGAGGGGCGGGCCGGCCACGTGGGGGGGAGTGGTGGGGAACTCGATCGCGGAGAGGGCCAGCACGATGGTGGTCCAGTTCAGCCAGGCGAAGTTGCCGGACAGGACCAGCCAGAGCTGGGTGAGGACCATCAGCGACGCGGCTGCCGTCGCGACCGGCTGCGGGGCGAAGAGGAGCACGGGCACGACGAGCTGGGTGAAGTGGTTCGCCGCCACCTCGACCCGGTGGAAGGGCTTGGGGAGGTGGTGGAAGAACCAGCTCAACGGTCCCGGCATCGGCTGGGTCTCGTGGTGGTAGTCGAGGCAGGTCAGCTCCCGCCAGCAGGAATCCCCGCGCATCTTGATCAGCCCGGCGCCGAACTCCACGCGGAACAGCACCCAGCGCAGCAGGAAGAGGACGACGACCGGCGGGGCCACCTCGTCGTTGCCGAGGAACACGGCGAGGAAACCGACCTCCAGGAGCAGGGACTCCCAGCCGAACGAGTACCAGGTCTGGCCCACATTGACGATCGACAGGTACATGGCCCAGGGCACCAGCCACAACACCATGGCCCCCCAGAGCGGGAGCCGCTGGTCCAGGCCGGCGATCAGCGCCACCGACACCGCGCAGCCCGCCCAGGCCCAGGCCGCGAAGAAGCGGTCCGAGTAGCGCAGGTGGAACACGCTCGGCGCGTCGCGGAACGCGACCCGCGCCACGAACCGCGGCACCGGAAGCATCCCCCGCTCCCCGATCAGCGCACGGAACTGGAGCGCCGCGCCCAGGAAGGCGACGAGGTACAGCACGGCCAGGGCCCGCTGGAAGACCAGCCGGCTCAGCCAGTAGTCGGGGGCGACGAACCACTCCACGCGAGCCACTCCTCTTCCCTCGGCTTCCATTGTGACGCTGGGTGACCGTCTCCGCTTGCGTGAGCCAACTGGGCGATGCAGACAATAGTGGACGAAATGCCCCGAGTGGTCGGGAGATCGTGGTGCAACGGGAGGAAGCAGTGCAACGGGAGAACGTGGTGCGACAGGAGAACAGCGTGGTGCACATACCCACCCGAGCCTTCGTCATGGCCTGCGCGCTCTCGGCGGCGCTCCTCGTCGCCGGGTGCGGCGGCCGGGGCGGCGAGAGTGCGGCGCCCGGGGCCGGTGGCGGTGAAGTCTTCCTGCAGTCGGTCGCCGGCGGCGGTCCCGACCCGTTCACCGCATCCACGGCCGCCGACTCGCCCTCCGTCACCCGAATGCCGTACCCGGCGGCACCCGCGAACCGTGGCTCCGCCCCGCAGGGCGTGCGCTCCTTCCCCGGCTCCACGCCCGGCCTCTACGGCGGCACCCGGGCCGTCGGCAGCTGTGACGTCGAGAAGCAGATCGGCTTCCTCGCCTCGGACCCCGCCAGGGCGCGCTCCTTCGCGGGGGCCGTGGGCGTCTCCCGGGCGGCCGTCCCGGACTTCCTGCGCGGTCTGACCTCGGTTGTGCTGCGCGCCGACACACAGGTCACCGACCACGGCTTCCGCGACGGCCGGGCGACCAGCTTCCAGTCGGTCCTCCAGCGGGGCACCGCGGTCCTCGTCGACAACCGGGGCGTGCCGCGCGTGCGCTGTGCCTGTGGCAACCCGCTGAACCCGCCCGTCGTGTCCAGGACGATCCCGGGCACGCAGGGGCAGCCCTGGTCCGGTTTCCGTCCTGGCAACGTTGTCGTCGTGACCCCGGCGGCCACGGCGATCAGGAACATCACGATCATCGACATCGTCGACAACAGATGGATCGAACGGCGGATCGGCGACGACGGCCACCGGGACGTCGCCCTACGGCCGCCGGTCTCGGCCGCGAGCCCCGGCCGTCGTACCGGCACGAGCCCCGGCACGAGCCCTGGTACGAGCCCTGGTACGAGCCCGAGCACGATTCCGGAGCAGAGCCCGCGGACGGGCCCCTTCGCGGATGAGCCGCCGTCCGACTGTGTGACGCCCACCCTCACCGTCACCCCGGACGGAACCCCGGGCATGCGGGACGGCGGGCCGCTGACGGAGGCTCCGGTGGCCGCGGTGTCGGACTGTTTCCGGCCCGCCACGACCGGCCCGCCGACGGTCCCGCCGACCGCTCCGACGACCCCACAGCCCGATATCTCCCTGCCGCCCCTCGCGCCGCAGACCCCCGCTCCCACCTCCACGGAGATCGACCGGAACGTCCCGCGGGACCCCCTCGCCCCACTGGACCCCTCAGAGGACGAGATCGGCCCCGACACCGTTCCGGAGATCCCCGACCTGCCCGACGGCGGTGGCCTGATCCCCGATGAGTCACCCGATGCGGACACCGTCTTCGACGCCCCGACCGACGTCTTCGACGGCTGAGCGCCGAGTGATCGGGGGAGCCCGAATCCGGACTCCCCCGAAGTCGAATTCCGGACGGCCCAGAAGTCGAATAATCGGCCGAATGCTGGCAAGGTGGGCGCATGGTTGATCGGGGAGCGAGCGCCCTGTCACTCCCGGACGACTGGCCCGCCCACCCGGATCCGATCCTGGCGCTCAACCGCATGGGCAGCTTCGACTGGGACCTGGACACCGGTCTGATGCAGATGGACGCCCAGGCCCACGAAGTCTTCGACGTGCGTCCCGAGGAGTACGACGGCCGCCCCGAGACCCTGTCCCTGCGGGTGCCCGCGACCGAGGGGATCCGTCTCGACACGCTGGTCTCGCACGCCCTCAAGGACGGCAGCGAGAACTACGGCGCCTACTTCCGCATCCGCTGCCGCGACGGCTCACTGCGCTGGACCCACACCCAGGGCTACATCCGCCGCGACGGGACGGGCCGGCCGCGCCGGATCATCGGCATCGTCCGCGACGCCACGCAGGAACTCGGCGAGAGCGCGGCGCGCCGCGAACAGGCGGCCCAGGACGAGGCGCGGCGCCAGCAGACGAACGTCGTGCAGATCACCACGGCCGCCCTCGCCCACGCCCGCACCGTCCAGGACGTCATCGACGTCCTCAAGGACTCCCACGGCCTCACCCACCTCGGCGCGACGAGCCTGGTCATGGGCCTGGTCGAGGCCGGACGCATACGGCTGGTCGCGGAGGGCCCCGAGGGCAGCTTCGTCCCCGGCACCATGGTCACCCGCGTCGACGAGCAGTACCCGATGAGCGAGGTCGTACGTACCCTCGCCCCTCGCTTCATCGAGTCGCCCGAGGACTTCGCCGACTCGTATCCGCTGCTGTGGCCGCACATCACCGACCTCGAGATCACCTCGGCCGCCTACCTGCCGCTCATCGCGCAGGCCCGCCCCATCGGCGCGATGGGGCTGCTCTACAACGACCGACGCGGCTTCTCGTCGGAGGAGCGCAACGTCCTCGTCGCGCTCGGCAGCAGCATCGCCCAGAGCCTCCAGCGGGCCATGTTCTACGAGCAGGAGAAGGACCTCGCACAGGGCCTCCAGCAGGCCATGCTGCCGCGCTCCATACCGAACGTGCCCGGCGCCGACATCGCCGTCCGCTACCGTTCCGCCTCCCTCGGCCGGGACATCGGCGGCGACTGGTACGACGTGATCCCGCTGCCCGGCGGCCGTGTCGGCGCCGTCATCGGGGACGTCCAGGGCCACGACACCCACGCCGCCGCCGTCATGGGCCAGTTGCGGATCGTGCTGCGGGCCTACGCAGCCGAGGGGCACACCCCCGCCACCGTGATGGCCCGCGCCTCGGTCTTCCTGCACGAACTCGACACCGACCGCTTCGCGACCTGCCTGTACGCGGAGGCCGACCTGTCCACCGGAGTCGTCCAGCTGGTGCGGGCCGGCCACATCGATCCGCTGATCCGGCAGAACGACGGCACCTGCCGTCGGCAGTCCGTCGAAGGGGGCCTGCCGCTCGGTCTGTCCGCCTTGTTCGGGCGCCTCGAATACCCCGTCGACACGGTCGAACTGGACCCCGGGCAGACCCTGGTGCTGTGCACCGACGGCCTTGTCGAGCAGCCCGGCGTCGACCTCGACGAGGGCATGCACACTCTCATGGAACTGATCCGCTCGGGCCCGGACGACGTACGCGACCTCGCCGACCGGCTCATCGACGTGGCCGAGGAACGCGGCGGCGACGACGACGTGGCGCTGCTGGCGCTGCGCCGCCGCGGCCCCGGGCCCCAGCAGTCCGGCGGGCGGCTCCAGCAGCATGTCGCGCCCGGCGACCCCGAGGCGCTCACCGAGGCCCGGCACATGATCCGGGCCGCGGTCCGTGCCTGGGGCGGTGCGGAGCGGGCCGACGAAGTCGAACTGGTCGCCGACGAGCTGATCACCAACGCCCTCATGCACACCGATGGGGCCGCGATCGTCACCCTGCGGGTCCTCAGCGGCCCGGGCCGTCGGCTGCGCGCGGAGGTCGAGGACTCCTCCAGCGCCCTGCCGCGCCGCCGCGAGGCGGGCGTCTCCGGCGTCTCCGGCCGCGGGCTCCTGCTGGTCGACCGACTCGCCGACGTCTGGGGCGTGGAGGCGCGCGGCGGCGGCAAGTGTGTGTGGTGCGAGTTCCTGGTCCCGGAACGGGACTGACCGCGTGTCGCGGGGGACCGGCCGGCGTTGCCTCAGGAGGTGGGTGGTCCGGATGGTGTTGTCGGTGGGGGGTGGCACTCTGGAGTCATGCCGGAACTGCCAGAGGTCGAAGCGCTCAAGGACTTCCTGGCCGACCATCTCGTCGGCCGCGAGGTCGTGCGCGTGCTGCCCGTCGCCATCAGTGTCCTGAAGACCTACGACCCGCCCGTCACCGCCTTCGAGGGCCGCAAGGTGACCGCAGTGCGCCGGCACGGCAAGTTCCTCGACATCGAGGCGGACGGACTGCACTTCGTGACCCACCTGGCCCGCGCCGGCTGGCTGCACTGGAAGGACACGCTGCCCGACGGCCCGCCCCGCCCCGGCAAGGGCCCGCTCGCGTTGCGTGTCGCCCTGGAGACCGGCGAGGGCTTCGACCTCACCGAGGCCGGCACACAGAAGAGACTCGCGGTGTACGTCGTCCGGGACCCGGCGGAGATCCCCGGCGTGGCCCGCCTCGGCCCCGACCCGCTCGCCGCCGATTTCGACGAGGCACGGTTCGCCCGGCTGCTCGCGGGTGAGCGCCGCCAACTCAAGGGCGCACTCCGGGACCAGAGCCTGATCGCCGGCGTGGGAAACGCATACAGCGACGAGATCCTGCACGCCGCCAGGATGTCCCCCTTCAAGCTGGCCGCCTCACTGACCCCCGAGGAGACGACCCGTCTCTACGAGGCGCTGCGATCCACGCTCACCGAGGCCGTGGAGCGCTCCCACGGTCTGGCCGCGGGGCGCCTCAAGGCGGAGAAGAAGAGCGGGCTGCGGGTGCACGGCAGAACGGGTGAGCCGTGTCCGGTGTGCGGCGACGTCATCCGCGAGGTGTCCTTCAGCGACTCCTCGCTGCAGTACTGCCCGACCTGCCAGACGGGAGGCAGGCCACTCGCGGACCGCCGGTTGTCCCGGCTGCTCAAATAGCCCGGGAGCAGCGGGGAAGAGCCCGGGATCAGTGGGGCGTGACGGTCACCAGGTGCTTGCCGTCCGTCGTACGCACCTCGAACCGGCTGATCTCGTCGGACTTGAGCGCGGCGCCGCCCTGCAGGGTGGTGGCCTCGCCGTTGTGGGCGGGCACCATCCAACTCGTCACCGTCTGCTGCGAACCGTCCTTGCCGATGGCGACGAGCTGGCAGGGGCGCGGGCCCCCGGCGTCCTTGACCTCGACCTCGACCTGGCTGCCCCAGATCCGGTCCGCGGTGGTGACCTTGGCCCATACGCCGGTCTGCGCGTCCGTCGACGCGACCGCGGCCGTCTGTGACCCGGAACCGTGCGACGTGACCATCGCGATCGACGGACCGCCCGCCGCGAGCACCACGGCGGCGGCCACCGCGTACAGCCAGCGCCTGCGGCCGGCCCGGTGCCGGGTCGCCACCTCAGTGAGGAGTTTGTCCATCAGGCGCGGCCCGGGGGCGGCGAAGGGGTGCACGGAGCGCGGGGTGGCATGCCGGTACAGCATCAGCTGCCGCGTGGCGGGCCTGAACTCACTCACGTGCGCCGCGCACTGGGGGCACTCCATGAGGTGATCCTCGAAGCGGAACGCCTCCGCCTCGTCCAGCACGCCGAGCGCGTAGGCGCCGACGTCGCGATGCCGTTCCAGGGACCTCATACCGAATACCGAATCCTCGTGGCGATGGTGCGGGGGTGGGAGTGGTGTTGCTGTTGCCCACGGGTACGCACCAGACCGTCGAATCACTCAAGACTCGTCCGGAATCGCGGCCAAGACATTCGGAGCGGGTGGGCTCGCGGATTGGTGCGAGCCCGAAAAAAGTTGTGCGGAAAACTTGTTTGGCGGAGCGCGGAGCCGTGAACTGGGGTTACCGGCGGTTCGCCCGGTCGTGGCGATCAGAAGAGATGGATCGCCAGATGTCCCAGGGGCAGACCCAGCCGCCAGGCCGGTGTCCACACCTTCGGACCGTCGTCCTCGCCCGGGATCGGCCCGCCGCCGGGCACGGCGTCCAGGTCCGGGGCGAGCAGTTCGGTCTCCTCCAGCCAGCGCCAGGCCGCCGTCGCCAGTTCCAGGTCCGGAGCGGGGCCGCCGGCCTCGGCAGCCTCGGCCGCTCGGCGCGCCATGTGCTGGCGCACCCAGTCCTGCCACGGCTGGTCGTACGCCGTCAGCGAGAGCCAGGTCTCCAACTGCGAGACGACCCGGATGCCCGAGAGCTCGCCGTCGGTGTCGGAGAGGAAGATGGTCAGTGCCAGGGCGTCACGCCCGGCGCGGAACTCGAAGGACGTGGGCGGCATCAGGTCGCCGGTCCGCAGCAGCTCGTCGGCGATGTACTCGGCGTACAACCACGCCATGGGGACGGTGAGTTCCCCACCGCCGGTGCCGTCCGTGCTCTCTTGGCCTCTGTGCAGCATCCCTTCCTGCCTTCCTCCGGTTTGCGTGCGCGTCGCCCGATCCCGAGCCCTTGGGGGTTTCCCCCCGATCCGGAACACGGATGAGGACAGCTGATTGCTCAACCATGGTCCTCAGCAAGGCGCTTTACGGAGGTTTGACTCGGCCTCCGGTTTCACCGCAGGTCGGCCGCGTATCCCGGAAGAACCCGGCGCAGGGCGCGCAGTGCGTAGTACGCACGAGACTTCACGGTACCGGGCGGAATTCCGAGCGCCGCGGCGGCCTCCGCCACACTCGCCCCCTGGAAGTACACCAGCACCAGGACTTCACGGTGCTCGGGAGTGAGTGTCTTCACAGCCTCCCGCACATCGAGCGTCGCCGCCGACCTTTCGGCGTGATCCGCGCAGACCCGCGCGCTGTCCAGCACCGCGTCCCCGACCTCGGGCGGACGCGCCTGGCGGGCCCGCCGCGCATCGATCGCGAGCCGCCGTCCCACGGTGAGCAGCCAGGGACGTACGGAGTCGAAGTCGTCGGCGCGCAGCGCCTCGGGGTGTTGCCAGGCGCGGACGAACGTCTCCTGCAGCAGATCCTCGGCGCGCTGGCGGTCGCCGTCGGAGAGTCGCAGGAGCAGGGCGAAGAGGGGCCGGCCGTGCTCACGCTGCAGCGCGGCCAACTCGTGTTCGGCGGTCGTCTTGGTGGTGGTTCCGGCCGTCATGGCCTGTATGTCAGCGGGTGCCGCTCCGCTGGGACAGGGCCGGGGCACGGGTCTGCGGTGGGCGGTCGATGCCGTCGGTGAACGGCGCGGTGAACGGTTCAGCGGGGCCCGGTGGCGCCCCAACGGGCAGTTCCCCGAGGGCCGGACGGGCTACGGGTGCGCGTCGCTCCTTGACTCCCCCCTCTCGATTGGGTGGATTTGCCTTACTTCCTAGTTAAATATGACTGCATCGAGGCTGGGCATGATCACACGTAGTCGACTGGTCGGCATCGCTCTCGCGGCCGTACTCGTCGTGGGCGCCGGCTGCAGGGCCGACCAGGAACCGTCGGCCCGCAGCACTGCGCACCCCGGCGCGCCCCTCACCCCCCACGGCTTCACCCTCGTCGCCTCCGGCGACGTGCTGGCGCACACCTCGGTCACCGAGCGGGCGAACGCCGACGCGGGCGGCACCGGGTACGACTTCCTGCCGATGTTCGAAGGGGTGAAACCCCTAGTCTCCGGCGCCGACCTGGCGATCTGTCACATGGAGACCGTGTACGGGTCCGACGGCGACCACACCGGCAATTCGGCCTTCAAGATTCCACCGCAGGTGGCCGACGGGCTCGCGGCGACCGGGTACGACGCCTGCTCCACCGCCTCCAACCACTCCCTGGACGACGGCGCCGCGGGCGTACGGCGCACTCTGGACGCCCTTGACCTCGCGGGCGTACGGCACGCGGGATCGGCGCGCACGGAGCAGGAGGCGTACGTGCCCACTCTCCTGCGCGCGGGCAACGCGACGGTCGCCCACCTCGCCTACACCTATGGCACGGACGGCTCCCCGATGCCTCAGGGGCAGCCGTGGAGCGTCAACCTCATCGACCGCGACCGGATCCTCGCGGACGCCCGGGCCGCCAGGAAGGCGGGTGCCGACGTGGTGGTCGTGTCCCTGCACTGGGGCACCGAATGGCAGGAGCAGCCCGACACCCAGCAGATGACACTGGGCCGGGAGCTCACCGCCTCCCGCACGGACGGGCGGCCCGACATCGACCTGATCCTCGGCACGCACGCGCGTGTCCCGCAGGCGTACGAGAAGGTCAACGGCACGTGGGTCGTCTACGGGATGGGAGACCAGATCGCGGGCGAGATGTTCAACCGCCAAGGCCTCCAGGACTCCCGGGGCAACGAGAGCACCCTCGCCCGCTTCACCTTCGCCCCGCCCGCGCACAAGGGGGACCGCTGGGAGGTCACGAAGGCGGAGTTCGTGCCGCAGGTCTTCGACGTCGACGCCGGGCGGGTCGTCGACGTCAACGCGGCTCTGGCCCAGGGCGCCGACCTGGCCGGCGTACGCGACCGCATCCGCGACGTCGTGCTCAGCCGCGGCGCGGCCCACGACGGCCTGACGATGGCGCGGTAGGACCCACGGAGCCCACGGAGCCCACGGAGTTCACGGAGCCCACGGAGCCCATGGAGTTCACGGAGCCCATGGAGTTCACGGAGCCCATGGGTTCTATGGGACCCATGGGGTCTATGGGACGACCGTGACCGGCCAGCGGCCTGCCTTCACCATCCGGATCGCCACCGACCCGATGATCCGGTGCCCCGCCTGCTCGGAGGCGCCGACCACCACGGCGTCCGCCTTCAGCTCGTCCGCCGCCGTCACCAGACCGCTGTAGGGATCGCCACGGAAGGTGTGGAACTCCCAGCGCACCGCGAATATGTCCTTGACCTGCTCGGTGGCCTCCCGGATCTGCGCGATGAGGTCCTCGGCGATCCGGTCGGTCGTCTCGGCGACCGGCGCCCCGAGTGCCGCTCCCGCCGCCATGACGGGCTGCACGTACACGAGGGCGAGCAGCGCGTGCTGCCGCCTGGCCAGCCCGGCGGCGTAGGCCGCCGCGCGCAGCGACGAGTCGGAGCCGTCCACGCCGACGACGATGACCTTGGGACCGTCCGTGCCACGCTCGAACCGGTGCGAGGGTTGCTGTTCCGCCACACCACCGAGGCTATCGGAAGCCGCTGGTCGGGAGCAGGGCGGGCCCGCGGCACCCGCATGGGTCGGAACGGGTGAAGTGTCCGCCGCCACAGCCCGGCACGACCGCCCTGCGCGTCGGCGACGAGGGGCACGGCGCTCGACGGGCGCGTCCGGCCGGGGCTTCCTAGAGTCGACACCATGAGCGCCACCGTGGAGGCCCGCGGACCGAGGGATGCCACGGGTCCCGTACCGCCGTCCCGGGTCGGCTTCCTCAGCAAGGTGCCCGAAGGCTTCGCGGCCTTCTTCGGCGCCCTCTCGATGCTGTGCGCCCTGCTGGCCTTCTTCGCCCCCGTGCGCCGTCTGCTGCACCCCGTCGCGGCCCTCCTCGACCTGTTGATCGTCCCGGTCAGCGCCAACCTCGCGTACGCCGTCTTCCTCTTCCTGCTCGCCGCCGCGACCGCCGCCCGCAAGAAGGTCGCCTGGTGGTTGGTCGTCGTCTACCTCGGCCTGCTGGTCTTCTTCGACATCGTGGGCCTGGCGATGGGCCTGTACGCCGAGTCGCTGCCATCCTTCGTCGCCTGCGGACTGCTGCTGGTGCTCCTGCTCGTGGCGCGCCGTGAGTTCTACGCCGACTCCCGGCGCGGCGCCGTATGGCGCGCCCTGGCCGTACTGCTCGTCGGACTCGCTGTGGCGATCCTGATCGGCTGGGGCCTGGTCGAGTGGTTCCCCGGCACGCTGGCCTCGGAAGAACGGCTGCTGTGGGCGGCCGGCCGGGTGTGTGGCGGGCTGGTCCCCAGCAGTTCGTTCAGCGGGCGCCCGCCCCGCAAGCTCTTCTTCGTCCTCGGCCTCCTCGGCGCACTCGCCCAGCTCAACGCCGTCGCCACGCTCTTCCGCTCCCAGCGCCTGGAGGCGGCCTTGCGCGGCGACGAGGAGGCCCGCATCCGTGCCCTCCTGCGGGCGTACGGCGCCGACGACTCCCTCGGCTACTTCGCCACCCGCCGCGACAAGGCCGTCGTCTTCTCACCCAGCGGCAAGGCCGCCGTCACCTACCGCGTCGAGGCCGGCGTCTGCCTGGCCAGTGGCGACCCCGTCGGCGACCGCGAGGCCTGGCCGCACGCCATCGAGGCCTGGCTCGACCTGGCCCGCCGCTACGCCTGGGCGCCCGCCGTCATGGGCGCCTCCGAGGACGGCGCCAAGGCCTTCGCGCGCGCCGGGCTCGGCGCGCTCGAACTCGGCGACGAGGCGATCCTGCACGTCGTCGGCTTCGACCTGGACGGCCGCGACATGCGTGTCACCCGCCAGGCCGTGCACCGCGTACGGCGCACCGGTGCCACCTGCCGGGTACGCCGCCACTCCAGCCTCACCGACGAGGAGATGGAGGAGGTCATCGACAAGGCGGACGCCTGGCGCGACACCGAGACCGAGCGCGGTTTCTCCATGGCCCTGGACCGGCTCGGCGACCCCGCGGACGGCGACTGCCTCCTCGTCGAGGCCCTGACGCCCGACGGCAGGCTCCTCGCGCTGCTGTCCTTCGTGCCCTGGGGCAAGGACGGCATCTCGCTCGATCTCATGCGCCGCGACCGCAGCGCCCCGAACGGCGTCATGGAGTTCATGGTCGCCGAGGTGTGCGCGGCGGCCGGGAGGTTCGGCGTACGCCGCATCTCCCTCAACTTCGCGGTGTTCCGGTCGGTCTTCGAGGAGGGCGCCCGGATCGGCGCGGGGCCGGTGCTCCGGCTCTGGCGCGGACTGCTGCTGTTCTTCTCCCGGTGGTGGCAGCTGGAGGCCCTCTACCGGTCCAACGCCAAATTCCAGCCCGAGTGGTACCCCCGCTTCATCTGTTACGGCGACACCGGCTCCCTCGCCCGCATCGGCCTGGCGTCCGGCATCGCCGAGGGCTTCGTCTCCGTGCCCTCGCTGCGCAAGCTCTGGGGCAAGGGGCACCCCAGGACCGGACCCCAGCCCGCGAGCACCATGGGCCTGCCCTCGCTGTCGGCTCTCGGCCTCGACGAGGGCGGGGAGACGGCGGCCACCGATCCGACCGTGGCCCTGCCCGAACAGATCCGCCTGCGCCACCGCACACTCGACCGGCTGCGCGCCGGCGGAATCGACCCCTATCCGGTGGGCGTCCCGTCCCGCACCCACACCCTCGCCGAGGTCCGTGCGGGACCGGCGGGACAGCACGTGACCGTCGCCGGGCGCGTCGTCCTCGTACGCGACTTCGGCGGGATCGTGTTCGCCGTCCTGCGTGACTGGTCAGGCGATCTCCAGCTCGCCTTCACCCGGCTGGAGTCCGGACCCGAGCTCAAGCGCTTCCGCCAGGACGTCGACATCGGCGACCACATCACCGCCGAGGGCCTCGCCGGCGTCAGCGACCAGGGCGAACCGACCGTCTTCGTCTCCTCCTGGCAGCTCACCGGCAAATGCCTGCGCCCGCTGCCCGACAAGCGCCGGGGCCTCGCCGACCCCGAGGCGAAGGTGCGTCGCCGCTATCTCGACCTGGTGTCCAGCCCCGACGCCCGCGAGGTCCTGCGGGCGCGCTCCGCGGCCGTACAGGCGCTGCGTCAGGGCCTGCTGGACCGGGGCTACCTCGAGGTCGAGACGCCGATTCTCCAGCAGATCCACGGCGGCGCCAACGCCCGGCCGTTCACCACCCACATCAACGCCTACGACCTGAACGTGTATCTGCGCATCGCCCCCGAGCTCTACCTCAAGCGGCTGTGCGTGGGCGGCCTGGAGAAGGTCTTCGAGCTGGGCCGCACCTTCCGCAACGAGGGCGTCTCCTACAAGCACAACCCCGAGTTCACCATGCTGGAGGCCTACCAGGCGTTCGCCGACTACGACGGGATGCTCGACCTCACCCGCGAACTGATCCAGGGCGCCGCGACCGCCGCCTTCGGCGCGCCCGTCGCCCGCAAGGACGGCACCGAGTACGACATCTCCGGACCGTGGCCGGTCAAGACGGTGCACGGCGCGATCTCGGAGGCCCTGGGGGAGGAGGTGGATCCCGGCGCGTCCGTGCCGGACCTGCACCGGCTGTGCGACGGTGCGGGAGTGCCGTATCGGCCGGACGACGGACACGGTGACGTCGTACTGGAGATGTACGAACGACTGGTCGAGGAGAAGACCCTGCTGCCCACGTTCTACAAGGACTTCCCGACCGATGTCTCCCCGCTCGCCCGGCAGCACCGCACCGACCCGCGCCTCGCCGAGCGCTGGGACCTCGTCGCCTTCGGTACCGAACTGGGCACCGCTTACTCGGAGTTGACCGACCCCGTGGAGCAGCGGCGGCGGCTGACCGCGCAGTCGCTGCGGGCCGCCGGGGGAGATCCCGAGGCGATGGAACTCGACGAGGACTTCCTCGACGCGCTGGAGTACGCGATGCCGCCGACCGGCGGGCTCGGCATCGGAGTGGACCGGCTGGTCATGTTCCTCACGGGGCTGACGATTCGGGAGACATTGCCGTTCCCCCTGGTGCGTCGGCGCTGAGCTGGTCCCAACGGGTGCTTTCCCGAGTCCGCACCGGTGTTGCTCAGCCGCGTCGCGCCTCCACTGGGCGACTGATTAGTCATGAAAAAGGATAAGCTGCTCACGCGGCGCCGGGCGTTGATCGCCGGTGTCGCCGTCCTGGGAGCGGCGGGGGCGGCGGGCACGGCCCGCGTCCTCACCGCCGATCCGGCCGCGAGCCCGGTGGGCGGCGCACCCGTGGCCGGGGGCCCGCAGGCGCGCCAGGCACTCAAGCCCTCCGCGTACCGCCTCGAGCCGATGACCGGATTCGCTCCGTCGCGCCGGACGCCCGGCAAACCCGCGGTCCGGCGTGAGCCGATCCTGCGGGTGAGCGGGCGCGGCAACACGATGGTGCTGACCTTCGACGATGGACCCGATCCGCGCTACACCCCGAGCATTCTGCGCACCCTGCGCAAGCACGACGTACGGGCGATGTTCTTCGTCTGCGGGGAGATGGCTGTCGACAACAAGGACCTGCTGGCCGAGATGGCCGACGACGGGCACGTCGTCGGCAACCACACCTGGACGCACCCGTTGCTGACCGAGCTCCGGCGCTCCGAGATCCGCTCCGAGATCGCGCGTACCAGCGACGTCATCGAGGACGCCTACGGTGAACGGCCCGTCTGGTTCCGCGCGCCCTATGGAGCCTGGAACCGGGCGACCTTCCAGATCGGCGCCGACCTCGGCATGGAACCGATGGCCTGGACGGTCGACAGCCTCGACTGGACCACCCCGGGCACCGCCACCATCGTCGACCGGGTGGAGGAGGGCGCCGCCCCCGGCGTCGTCGTCCTCTCCCACGACGCGGGCGGCGACCGCTCCCAGACCGTCCGCGCCCTGCGCGACTACCTGCCCGAACTCCTCGACTCCGGCTACCACCTCACGGTGCCGCACCGCCAGGACTTCTGAGCGGGGAGCGGGCGCAATCGCCCCCGACTCCGCCGAAGGGCCCGGGAACACTGCCCGGGCCCTTCGGCGGTGAGTTTCAGCGGACCTCGACCAGGCGGGCGAACACGACGACGTTCCCGTCGTAGCCGTGCTGCTTGGAGAAACCGCCTCCGCAGGTGATGACCCGCAATTCCGGGGTGCCCTTGCTGCCGTACACCCGGTCACCGGGGAAGTTGTTCTTCGCGAATACGTCGACGCCGTAGATCTCGAATGTGGCGGTCTTCCCGTCCTTTCGCTGAACCTCGACCCGGTTTCCCTTCTTGAGGGAACCGAGCCCATAGAAGACGGCCGGACCCCGCATGTTGTCCACATGGCCCACGATCACGGCCGTGCCCTTCTCGCCGGGCGACACCGCACCGGTGAACCAGCCCGCGAGATTGGCATTGTCGGGCGGCGGCGCGTCGACCCAGCCGGCCGAGTCGAGACCCACCGGCACGACCGGGGCATCCACCTGGATCGCCGGGATCCTGACCCGGTCCACCACGGAGTAGGGCAACGCGGCGGGCCCGTTGGAGAAGGTGGCGACGGGCGTCCTGCTGTCCGCTGCCGCCGCCGTCGCGGGCTGCGGAGGGCCCACGTCGAACTCACCGGAACCATTCCGAATGAGTGCGAGGCCGGTCAGCAGAACAAGCGCTATCACGCCCCACGGGGCGCGCTTCTTCTGTCGCTCCTCCTCTTCGGCCACCTCGGACGCAAACATTCGCAATCCCCTCTCGACGCGGCCGTCGCCGCGTCCGTCGCGCATACCAGAACGCTAAGTGCAGCATGCCCGGCAGGCGACGGGGCGCGGGCGAACGGGTGTCGGGGCATCCGCGTGGTGAGCCATCCGAGTTGCCGAGGGCAGGAATTTTCTGACGGTCCGTGACCTGCGGCAATATCCGATTGTGTGGAAATCCTTCGGCGTGTCTTCTCACCAGGACGGACCATTCTCGAAATGCGTCCCTGTGCGCCGCATCTGAGGGTCTGTATGGGAGGCGCTTTCTCGCCGATCGACCGGGGACGGTTCCCGGGGCGTCTTCCGCGGAGGATCACATGCGTACAACTCGTGCCCTGGCGGTCTCTGCCGCCGTGGTCGCCGCGGTGGGGCTCGCCGCCCCGGTGGCGACGGCATCGAACGAACCGGGCAGCAGTGAGACGGGCAGCAATGAGTCGAGCAACAACGAGCCGAGCGGCAACGAGCCACTGGGCAACCCCGGTGGACCGGGCAACGGCACAGGGCTGAACAACGGCGGTGCAGTGGTCGGCGGCGGTGGGGTGGTCGGCGGCGGTGGCGTGGTGGGCGGTGGCGTGGTCGGTGGCGGGGTGGTCGGCGGCGGTGGGGTGGTCGGCGGCGGTGGCGTGGTGATCGGCGGCGGTGGCGTGGTCGGTGGCGGCCGCCCGGGTGACAACGGTCGGTTCAATGACAATGGCCGGTTCAATGACAACGGTCGGTTCAATGACAATGGCCGGTTCAATGACAACGGCCGCTTCAATGACAATGGCCGGTTCAATGACAACGGCCGCTTCGATGACAATGGCCGGTTCAATGACAACGGCCGCTTCGATGACAACGGCCGTCACGAGGTGCGGAACATCCTCGTCCGGCCCAGTGTCATCGCGCGGGGCGGCCAGCTGTCGATCGCCGTGGACGGCGAAGCGTGCCTGAGACCCGGCAGCACGGTCTCCTCGCGGGTCTTCCGCACCACCCTGCTGCGCCGGGTGGGCGGCGACAGGTCCATCGCGACGGTCACCGTCGACCGTGACGCGCGCCCGGGGAGGTACGACGTCACGGTCCGCTGTGACGACCGAAGGCTGACCCGACCCGCGGCCTTCGCCGTCATCGGCGGTGTCAGCGGTGGTCTGGGTGGCAGCGTCGGCGGACCGGCGCCCGCCGACGTCGCTATCGGCGGCGGACTACTGACCGCCGGCGCCGTCGGCGGTGGGCTGTTCTGGCTGCGCCGCAGGTCCGAGAGGCGGATCTGATCGGTGCCGTCACCCTTGGCAGTGCCCCGCGGAGCGTGTGCGTGACCCTTCGCCCCGGACCTTCTCGCCGAGATCCGGGGCGAGAAGGGCCCCGCGTGGCGAGCGGTCAGGACTCCTCGTCCGTGACGCGGCGGTGCGTCATGGACCACGCGGTGCCGAGACAGCCGGCGATGAGCGCGGTTCCCAGGCCGATCTCCCTGAGGTCGAAGCCGCCGCCGGAGCTTCCGCCGACACCGGCCTTGACACCTCGCTGCACGGAGGCGGGGACCTGGACCCGGGCCGGGTCGGAGTAGTTGGTGTCGGAGCGGCCGGGGGCGATGGTCAGCTCGGTGTGGCCGCTCTCGTTGCCGCACTGGAACGTCACCTGGTACACCGCGCCCGCTCTGGCGTCCCCGTCGATCAGAGCCGTCGCCGACGACTGGCCCTTGGGGATCGTGACCGTGTCGAAGACTTCCGAGGAGACCCTGGCGACGGAGTCGCAGCTCTCCGCGGTCAGCCGGAGCCGGCCGCCCGCCGCGATGCTCTGTGGCTGCACGTTGAAGCCGAACGAGGTGATGTTGTTTTTGCCCCGGCCACTGTCACGGCCACTGTCACGGCCGCCGTCACTGTTCGCGTCGCCATTTCCGGCGAGAGCGGCGGTTGCGGAAAGGGTGAGGGCGCTCACGCCCAGCAGTGCGGCCGAAGCGACGCGTATCGCGTGCATGGTGAGCCTCCGGGTCCCCGAGGAGCGTTGCTGCGGACCTTCCGCCTGCGTCTGAAATGCGCCTCGATGTTCGAAACGCTAGGAAGGCGTGCGCGTGGGCGCGATCGCAGTAGCGCGAATGGGGTATCCGTGTGGGCCGTACGGGGGAATGTGCATGCGCGATCGGGGGACGGACGCGGCGTGGCGGCCGTCCCCCGATCCTCCGGTCCCTAAAGGAGGACCTTCACTTCGGAAGGTGCGGGAACAGCGCTGTGAACGGTTCCGCCGAAGCGGTGATCCCCCGGCTGTAAGGCGCGTCGAAGTCCCAGATCAGGAAGAGCAGGAACGCGATCAGGGCGGAGAAGAGCCCGGCGAGGATCAGTTCCCGCTTGGTGCGCCTGATCTGGAGCGCGAACACCATCCCGATGGTGACCACGGCTCCGGTGATCAGCCCGAACCACACCACGCCCGGCATGGTCGCGTCCGTCGAGTCGGCTCGGGCGTTGCGTGCCGCGTCGGCCGCGGTCACCTGGTCGACCAGCGGCTGGTAGGCCTGGGCCTCGAAGTCCGACCTCGGCTTGTAGTCGCTGACATCCTGACGGACGACCTCGAAGCGCCGACCTCCCTCGGCGGTGACATGGCCGTGGTCGGCCATGGTCTTCCACTCGGTTTTGACGACGTATCCGACGTACGCGTCGACGTCGCCGCGGATACGGTCGCGCACGTCGGGCGGGTAGACGCGGACCCGCTCCGAGATCTCGTGCAGGGCCTGGGCCTCCGCCTGCACATGGTCCTGGGCGGCGCTGCGGGCCTCCCAGACACCGGCGATGGCCAGTCCGAGGACGATGGCGTAGACCACGCCGATCATCATGGTCATGTATTCGATCACGTCCGGGGTCTCGGACGGATCCTCGTCCTCAGGGGCCCGGCGGGTGCGTACGAGGGACACGACGAGGACGACGACACACGCCGCCGCCATCGCGAGGACGAGAACAAGCCATTCCGACAAGGATGCCTCCAGGGGTCAGCGCGGACGCAGCGCCGCGACGGCGAGCAACGCGGGCACGGTGACGAGCAGGGTGAGCGAGACCAGGGACGGTCCGCTGCGGGACGAGTGCTTGCGCGTCGGGGCGCGGTAGGCCGGATAACTCACCGGGGTCGCCGACGGTTCGGGCCGCGCTTTGTGCGTGGGCGAGGGCGTCGGTGTCGGTGTGGGCTTCGGTTTCGGCGCTGGCGGGGGTGCCGGCCTCGGCGGTGGCGCCACGGCGGGAGGCCGCGGGGTCGGCGAGACGGGCGGAGGCGGTGGCGGGGGAGCCGGGGGCGGGGGTTTGGGCCTGGGTTTGGGCGCAGGCGCAGGGGGTGGTGGGGGCGGTGGCTTCGGAGCGGGTGGAGGCGAGGGCGAGGGTGGCGGCGGGCTGATGGTGCAGAGGCCGTCGCCGGCCACCGCCACCGCGTCCGTGCCGTCCGGGCCGATGGAGGCGTACGCACAGGAGTCGGCGACCGCCGCCGAGGCCGGCGCGCCGCCGATGATCCAGGTCAGCGTCAGCAGCGCCAACACCCGTATGACTAGGGCGGACCGGGTCCGCTGTGGTCCATGCACGACGGAGATCATGAGGCGTGCGGCGCCCGCGCACGCCGGAGCTGAGGGGTATTGCCCCCGAACGAAGGACGTCCGGCTCGGCCCGGTTTGACGCCCCCGAGGGACACGGTCACCGGGGTGGGCACAGATGCACGAGAAACCTGTCGGCGTGGGGTGTGTCACAGCGTGCGGAAAGTTTTTTGTGCGGCCGTTGAACACATCCGCCACTCCCACCCGTACCTAGGGCCATGCGCGGCGCAGCAGGGCGCTGCAACCCTTAATGCGAACAGTGGGAGTTACCCAATGAAGACCTCCTGGCGGAGCGCCTCACTCGTAGCGACAGCTGCGGCCGTGCTGGCGCTCACGACGGCGTGCGGTCAGGAATCGGGCACCCAGTCGACGGGTAGCCAGAACGTGGGCGCCGCCGCGGCTGCCAACGGTTACGGTCAGGCAACCACCAGCAGCACCACTTCTCCCAACGGCTACGGCGCCGACCAGCAGAGCGCCGCCCCCAAGGCGGAATCCGCAGGTCAGCTGGCCGTCGCGGAAAGCACGACGCTCGGCAAGGTGCTGACCGACAGCGCCGGGTTCACCCTGTACCGCTTCGAGAAGGACACCGCCGAGCCGCCGAAGTCGAACTGCGACGGCGACTGCGCGACCGCTTGGCCGCCCGTTCCCGCCGACGGCGCCGTGGCCGCCACCGGTGTGGACAAGGCCCTGCTCGGCGAGGTCACCCGTTCGGACGGCACCAAGCAGCTGACGATCGGCGGCTGGCCGATGTACCGGTACGCCAAGGACACCAAGGCCGGTGACACCAACGGCCAGGGTGTCGGCGGTACTTGGTACGCCTCCGCCCCCGATGGCAAGAAGGCGACCCTGGCCTCCCTGCCGGGCCTGTCGACCCGCAACGACCCCAAGCTCGGCGAGATCATCGTCGACAAGAACGGCAGGACGGTCTACCGCTTCCTGAAGGACCAGGCCTGGCCCGTCCCGAAGTCCGCCTGCACCGGTGCCTGCCTGGAGAAGTGGCCCGTCGTGGCCCCGGTCTCCGCCAGTGACACCAAGGGCGTGAAGAAGAAGGGCCTGATGGGCTTCACCCGCCCGGACGGCGCCAAGCAGATGACCGTCAACTGCTGGCCCATCTACACCTTCTCCGGTGACAAGGCCGCCGGTGACACCAACGGTCAGGGTGTGGGCGGCACTTGGTACGCCGTCGCCCCCGACGGAAAGCCGGTCGGCGCGCCGAAGTAGAGGATCACCTCCCCAGGGTTGATCGATCTCGCCCGGAACAACGGATCGCGGAAGGGAGTGGACCAGGACTGGCAAGTGTGCCGGACGAACGGAACAACGCGTACGACCCGGGTCCGCCCCCTCCGCACCGCACGGAGGGGGCGGACCGCTTGGCATGCCGGAACGGGCGGGGCGCGTGGATCGGACCACGCGGGGCGCGCGGTTCACGGCGCGGTTCACTTGCCGTACGGACGCCCGGAAGTTTTCCACACCGGGGATACCCGACTCCCTGATACCGTCGCGACGCTTCGTAACTCCCGCGAACTTTTTGGAATGCTTCGCATCGATTTCGCGGTGACAGCGGACGGCGTGTTCGACTGACCTGCACCGGGCGCCAATTCGGCACATGCCCGAGGCAGTGACGGTGAACGGACGGTCAATTTCCGTTTTGGCTCGCTCCTTTGGCGGACGATCAGTAGCCTCAGCTCGAACACCGGATCGCCTACGTCGTCGACTACGCCTTGGAGAGATAGATGGAGCGTCCCGCCTGGGCCCCCCGCAGCATTGACATCTCGGTGCCGAGCGTGTCCCGTATCTATGACTACTACCTGGGCGGTTCGCACAACTTCGAGGTCGACCGGGAAGCCGCGCGCAAGGCGATGGAGTTCATGCCGGGACTGCCCAAGATCATGCAGGCGAACAGGGCGTTCATGCGCCGTGCCGTGCGTTTCGCGGCCGACGAGGGCATCGACCAGTTCCTCGACATCGGCTCCGGCATCCCGACCTTCGGCAACGTCCACGAGATCGCCCAGACGGCCAGGCCCGGCGCGCACGTCGTGTACGTGGACCACGACCCGGTGGCCGTCGCGCACAGCCAGGCGGTCCTGCGGGACAACGAGGACGCGGACGTGGTCGCGGCCGATCTGCTCAAGCCCCAGGAGATCCTGGCGACCCCCCAGGTGCAGCGGTTGATCGACCTGAACCGTCCGGTGGCCCTCCTCCTCGTTGCCATACTGCACTTCGTGGAGGACGCGGACGACCCGTACGGCGCGGTGGCCGAGCTGCGCGACGCGCTGGCGCCGGGCAGCCTGCTCGTGCTCACGCATGCCTCGTACGAGGGAATCCCGCTCTCGCCCGAGCGGGCCGAGGGCGCGGTCGACGTGTACAAGGACATCCGCAACCCGCTGATCATGCGCTCGCGCGAGGAGATCGCGCGGTTCTTCGAGGGGTACGACATGGTGGAACCCGGTCTGGTGCCGATGCCGATCTGGCGGCCCGACACGGCACCCGAGGACGAGGATCCTTATTCCTTCTCGGGGTTCGCCGGTGTGGGGCGCACGGCGTGACGGGCGAACCGGACGGGCCGGAGGACAGACTGCACAGGTTCGCGACGATCTGGAGCCGGGCGGTCTTCCCGGTCACCTCCACGTCGCTGACCCGGCCGGAGCTCGAGCAGCAACTCGTGCCGCTCGCGCGGCGGTTGAGCGACGCGCTGAAGGCGAGGACCTTCGACGCCGCCGCGGGCCAGACGGTCGGCGCCGCGCTCGTCGCCGCACACTGCACCGACCCCGAGGCGCTCAGCCGCAGCCTCGACTGCGTCGACGCCTATCTGGTGCTCTACTGCGGCGAGGACGGGCCCCAGGAGGCCCTGCGGACCCGCTCGGCGCGCCTGCAGCACGCCATGGCGGCGGGCTACGCGGGGGCGCTGCGGGAGCGGACGCTCGCCGAGCAGGAGGCCATCTCCCAGGCGGCGTTGAACGCGCGCAGCACGGTGGCCGAGGCGCTGCACGCGAGCGAGGCCCGGTTCCGCGCGGTCTTCGAGGGCGCGGCCATAGGAATCGGCATCGCCGACCTCGAAGGCAACATACTGCAGGTCAATGGAGCCCTGCTGCGTATGTTCGGCGGTTCCGAGCAGGGCGTGCGCGGCCGCAAGGTCCCCGAGTGGACACATCCCGAGGACGCGCCCCAAGTCTGGCGGCTGTACGAGGAGTTGGTACGCGGCGAGCGCGAGCACTACCACGTCGAAAAAGCCTTCTACCGGCCCGACGGCACCGCCCTGTGGACCAACCTGACGGTGTCCCTGCTGCGCGACGCGGACGGCCGGCCGCAGTACCAGCTCGCGCTGATGGAGGACACCACCGAGCGGCGGCTGCTCAATCTGCGGCTGCGTTACGAGGCCACCCACGACGCGCTCACCGGCCTGCCCAACCGGACCCTCTTCTTCGAACGCCTGGAGAAGGCACTGTCCGCCGGCAACGACCAGCGCTTCGGCCTGTGCTACCTCGACCTCGACGGCTTCAAGACCATCAACGACAGCCTCGGGCACGCGGCCGGCGACCGGCTGCTCGTCGAGGTCGCCGACCGGCTGCAGTCCTGCGCGACCGCACCCGGCGAGATGGTCGCCCGGCTCGGCGGCGACGAGTTCGTGGCCCTCACCACCGGGCCCGACACGGAGCGCGAGGTGGACGCGCTCGCCGACCGCATCATGAACGCCCTCGTCACCCCGGTCCGCATCGACGGCCGGGAACTGACGGTCCGCGGCAGCATCGGCATCGTCGAGGGCCCGGCGGGCGAGCGCGGCCCGGCGGAGGTGCTGCGCAGCGCCGACATCACGATGTACCGCGCCAAGTCCGCCGGCGGCAACCGCTTCGAGCTCGCCGACCCCGAGGCCGACGCCCGCGCCATCACCCGGCACGGGCTCACCACGGCACTGCCCGCGGCCCTGGACCGGGGCGAGTTCTTCATCGAGTACCAGCCGCTCGTGCACCTCGGCGACGGCAGCGTGCACGGCGCGGAGGCGCTGGTGCGCTGGCTGCACCCGCAGCACGGGGTCCTCGGCCCCGACCGGTTCATCCCGCTCGCCGAGCACACCGGGCTGATCGTACCGCTCGGCCGCTGGGTCCTGGAGCAGTCGGTCCGCCAGGCCCGCCAGTGGCAGGAACGACACGCCGCCGCGGGCCCGCTGCGGATCAACGTCAACCTGTCGCCCTGCCAGCTGACCCACCCGGGCCTGGTCCAGGACACGGTCGACATCCTGGAGCGTGAAGGTCTCGACGCCGAGGCACTCTGCCTGGAGGTCACCGAGTCCGCGCTGATCGGCGCCGACGACGATCTGCTGAAGCCGCTGCGGCGCCTGGCCGAGATGGGCGTCGACATCGCCCTCGACGACTTCGGCACCGGCTACTCCAACCTCGCCAACCTCCGCCGACTGCCCGTGAGCATCCTCAAGCTGGACCGCTCCTTCACCCAGGGCATGCAGCAGTTCCCGGCGGACCCCGTCGACCTCAAGATCGTCGAGGGGATCGTTTCACTCGCTCACAGCCTCGACCTCGCGGTCACCGTGGAAGGCGTCGAAACGGGCGCACAGGCCGAGCAGTTGCGGATACTGGGCTGCGACACCGCCCAGGGCTGGTACTACGCCCGCCCGGGCCCACCGGAGCGGCTCCACGAGCTGGCGCTCGTGGACGCGACAGGCTGATGCAGCGGGCGCGGCGTGGTCTCCTGGAACGGAGACCACGC
>NZ_JBEYFS010000176.1:0-26021 GCF_040634475.1 Streptomyces sp. NPDC007095 | reverse complement strand
CTAACCGGCAGACCCCGACACCCGGAGCCTCCACGGCCACCGGGCACCCGGCCCTGCCCACACCCACCCTGACCAGGCTCTATTTACGCGTCAGAGACGCCCTCTCCTCCCCGAGCTGCACCGCGCCCCAAACTCACGAGCGGCGGATTCAGTCCGTTCAGGCAAAGTTGACGATCCAACAGCCCAAAATGAACGTTTCCGCAGGTCAGAGACCTGCACAGGTGGGGCGGGTGGGACTCGAACCCACGGCCGACGGATTATGAGTCCTTTGGGGATCTTGGCGGTCCTTGCTCTTCTTCGCTCATTCATGGCGTTTTCGCAGGTCAGATAGGTCGGCCTCTGCCGATGCTTCGGAACCCTTGTCAGTCTGTTCCTGTCCTTGCGGCCCCAACGCGGCCTCAATGAGTCCTCCAAGGGACCAGACCGAAGGCGTGGGGACGATCTCGCCAGCTCGGAAAAGGGTCTCGAACTCGCCCGCAGCGGATTGCGCTTCCAACGCGCAGAGGCTCCGCCCCCGTTACTCGGGGGCAGAGCCTCTATGGCCTTCGACGCAGGCCAGGACATCTACGGACAGGATACCGACCGGCGACGGACTGCACCGGGGCAGTTGCGTGGCCCTGCTCAATACGGGGACCAATCCCCGCGAGCACGATGGGAAGGAGCCGGCCCGGAGCTGCTCCTCCGGACCGGCTTCCGGGGTGCACCCCAGTGCACGGATGCATCAGCCGATGGCGGGCACCGGCTCGCGGGCCGGTTCGGGAACCGCCTTCGGAGCAAGTTCGGAAACCTCGGGCACGGGGACGAAGGGAATCTCGCCGCGCAGGACGGCCTTGGCCCGGTCCTCGTCGAGCTGGCCCTCCCAACGGGCCACCGCCAGGGTCGCAACGCCGTTACCGACGAGGCTGGTCAGGGCGCGGGCCTCGGACATGAACCGGTCGATGCCGAAGATCAGCGCGAGGGCGGCGACGGGGACGTGCGGGATGGCGCTGAGGGTGGCGGCCAGCGCGATGAACCCGGAACCGGTGACGCCCGCGGCTCCCTTGGAGGTGAGCAGCATGACGGCCAGCATGGACAGCTGCTGTGTGAGGCTGAGATCGATGCCGAGCGCCTGGGCCAGGAAGACCGAGCCCATCGTCAGGTAGATCGCGGTGCCGTCAAGGTTGAAGGAGTACCCGGCGGGGAGTGTGATGCCGACAACTGGCTTCGAGGCGCCCACGTGCTGGAGCTTGGCCATCATGCGCGGCAGGACCGGCTCGGTGGACGAGGTTCCCAGGACGATCAGCAGTTCCTCCTTGATGTAGCGCAGGAAGGGCAGCATGCGCAGGCCGTTGAGGCGCATGACCGTCCCGAGGACGACCAGGACGAAGAAGAGGGCAGTGAGCCAGAAGGAGCCGACCAACAGGAACAGGTGGCGCAGGGTGTCCAGGCCGTAGTTGCCGATGGTGAAGGCCATGGAGCCGAAGGCGCCGATGGGGGCAAGCCGCATGATCCAGCGGATGAGCGTGAAGAGCACCGTGGAGAACTTCTCGACGCCGCTCGCGATGCTCCGCCCGGCCCCGCCGCTGGCGTGCAGGCCGAAGCCGAACAGGACCGAGATAAGCAGCACGGGCAGGATCTCGTTGCCGGTCAGGGCGCTCACCAGGGTGGCCGGGATCATGGCGAGGAGGAAGTCGGCGAAGCCCTCGTGCTCGGTCGCGGCCGGCGGCAGGCCGTTGGTGGAGAGCGAGGAGATGTCGACGTGCAGTCCGCTGCCGGGCTTGACGATGTTGACTACGACGAGGCCGATCACCATGGCGACGGTGGTCAGGACCTCGAAGTAGATCAATGCCTTGAGGCTGACCCGGCCGACCGCGCGCAGGTTGTCCATGGAGGCGATGCCGTGGACGACCGTGCAGAAGATGATCGGCGCGATCATCATCTTGACGAGCGCGATGAACCCGTCCCCCAGGGGTTTGAGGTCGGCGCCGAAGGCGGGCCACAGCCAGCCCACGGCGGCACCGGCGATGACGCCGATCAGGCACTGGAGGTAGAGGTGGGAGAGCAGCCGGCGGATGCGGCTCGGTGGTGCGGTGACGGTACCCGGGGCGGCGTCGTTGCGGCTCATGCGGGGCGTCCTTCCAGGACGGGAACGAGGAGTTCGGCTCGGGCGATGCGCCGGGCGGCGCGGTGCAGCAGCACCGTGGGGGACGCGCCGTCCGGTGCGGGGACGGCTTGGGTGGTGATCACGCCGGCGGGGGTGCCCAGGCGCAGCGTGCCGTCGGCGGTCTGCCGGGCGACGCGGTGGGCCAGCGTGCCGGGGGTGGCGGCGGCGGTGGCCAGGGCGACGGCCGAGGTGAGGCCGATCGCCGGGTGGGGCGCGTGCATGGAGACCATGCGGACGGCCAGGTCGTACTCGTCCTGAGTGGTCAGAGTGCCATGCGTGGTCCGGTATGAGGTAGGACGGGCGACAATGCCGACCTTCGGAACCGCGTGGCTGACCGGATCGCTCTCCTCGGCCAGGCCCATCGCGAGGGCCGCCTGGCGGCGCAGCACGGTGAGCGCGGGGACCGCGGCGGCGAACTCGGTGAGGGACTCGGTGCCGTCGAGGCCGAAGACCTTGGCCTCGAAGAGCGCGGCGGGCGCGCCGGCGTCGACCAGGGTCGCCTCAACGGGGCCTTCGGGGCCGGTCAGGGTGTCCACGGCATGACCGGTGGGCAGGGCGCGGCCGGTGGTGGAGCCCGCCGGGTCCTGGAACCCGAGCAGCACCGGCACACCGAGGGCGCTGGTGCCGGGGACGACGGCCCTGCCCTCGTCGGGGGCGCTGCGGCCGGGGGTGGGGATGGTGCCGGTGAGGCGGGCGCCGGTGTTGACGTTGAGCATGCGGACGGTGGTGCTGTCCGAGGTGATCGGTACGAGGCCGCGGTGGACGGCGTAGAGGGCGACGGCGGTGGCGCAGTTGCCGCAGTTGCTGGCCCACTCCACGCGCTCGTCGCCGATGCCGACCTGGGCGAAGGCGTACTCGATGTCGACGTCGGACTCGGCCGAGGCCTGGACGACGGCGGCCTTGGAGGTGGTGGAGGAGGCCCCGCCGACGCCGTCGATCTGGCGGGGGTCGGCGGCGTTGAACGCCGCGAGCAGCAGGGTGTCGACGTCCACGCCGGTCGCCACCACGTCCTGGTGGTCGAAGATCCAGCACTTGCTGGTTCCTCCGCGGATCATCTCGCCCTGCAGACGCAACACAACGGACTCCTCAAGGGACTCGTGGGAGAGGGAACTCCTGCACGGCGACAGCCCATCGGCGGCTTCTCCGTGCGTGGTGAGGTCTACGGTGAGTTACGGCAGCGTGAAGTACAATCTCGAAAATCTGCATGGGTATTAAGTTGACGTAAATGCTGGAGGTGGAGCCGTGCTCGACGTGCGGCGCATCCTGCTCTTCACGGAGGTCGCCCGACGCGGCTCCGTCACCGCGACCGCGCGCGCCATGAATTACACCCCGTCAGCGGTATCGCAGCAGATCAGCCGCCTGGAGGCGGAGGCGGGCCAGCCTTTGTTGGAGCGTCACGCGCGGGGTGTCACGCTCACTGACGCGGGCCGTGCGCTGGCCGAGCGCGGGGAGCGGATCGAGCGCGAGCTGAAGGCCGCCGGAAACGAGCTCGCGGACTTCGCGGGACTGCGCGCGGGCACCCTGCGTATCGGCACCTTCCCCACCGTCGGCGCCTCGCTGCTGCCGCAGGCCGTCATCGCGTTTCGGGAGGCGCATCCCGACGTACAGCTGACGGTGCGCAGCGCGCGGATCGCGGGTCTGTGGTCGATGCTGGAGAACCGCGAGATCGAGCTCTCCCTGATGTGGGACTACGACTGGTGCCGCATCGACCGCGACGACGCCGCCGTCACCCCGCTCCTCGACGACCCGCCGGCCCTTCTCGTCAGCGACCGCCATCCGCTCGCCGACCGCGACTCGGCGGCGCTCGCCGATCTCGCGGGCGACCCGTGGATCACGCGCGCCGAGTCCCATCCGGTGGCCGAGGCCCTCGACCGCAGCTGTCGCGCCGCGGGCTTCGAGCCCCAGATCGCCTACGAGGCCCACGACTACCAGGAGGCCCAGGCCATGGTGGCCGCCGGTATCGGCGTAGCCCTGGCCCCCACCCTGGCGCTGGAAGGCATCCGCCCCGGCGTCAGCGTCCTGCCCCTGCGACCGCCCGCGCCGGTCCGCCGCATCCTGCTGGTGCGCATGGCCGACCACGCGCTCACGCCAGCCGCACAGGCCTTCACAGGGTTGCTCCGCAGGAGCGCCGCGACCCGAACCGTTGGGATTTGATCCGCCTCAGACGGCCTCGGCCGTGGTCGCAAGGCCGTGCCCGAGCCCGGCATACGGCGCCACATCGCCCCGGGATCCCGCGGTCGTGATCGGCAACCGCGCCGCAAGAAGATCCGGCGGAACAGGCCGGACGTGCTGCTGACCACACCGGAATCGCTGGAAGCGATGCTCGTCAGCACCAGTGTCGATCACCGGGCGTTCTTCGCCGGACTGTAGGCCCTCGTCGTCGACGAGGTCCACGCCTTTGCAGGGGACGACCGGGGATGGCACCTGCTGGCCGTACTCGAACGACTGCAGCGGATCGTTGGACGGCCGGTACAACACATCGGGCTTTCCGCGACGGTGGGCAACCCGGAGCAGCTGCTCACCTGGCTGCAGGGCTCAGGAAGCGGACACCGCACGGCGCAGGTCGTAGCCCCGCACCTGCGCGAGAAATCCCCTGCGCTGCCACCACCCGGCGACATCCAGGTCGACTATGTGGGCTCCCTGGAGAACGCGGCCACTGTGATCGCAGCCCAGTGACTTGGGCATCGATCACGAGAGGCCAACAAGCCGACAACGTGGACCAGCCCCAGTAGGTCAGGCTCGCACGTCTCGCTGCTGGACTTCCTTGAGTACTCCGGCCACCGTTGCGAAGTCGTTGTCCACGTGGAGGACGGTGTGCCCATGGTGGACAGCGGTCGCACACACCAACAGGTCGATCGCTCCTGCTGCGCGATGTTGGCCACGCTGGGTCAGTTTGTATTGGGCGGTGTCGACCCAACGCCAGGCATTCTTCGGAACGGGAGAGAGCAGGCAGAGTGCGTCCAACTCCTCCGCCAGCTCGTCCCGGCGGGACGGGCTGGTCGCCGAGTAGAGAAATTCGGCGCGAGTCGGCTCGCAGAGGTGGAACACCCCGGCGGCGATGTGTCCCTCCCAGGGGGGCAATGCTCCGGGGGTGCGGAACAGGTGCCACAGGGCGGAGGCGTCGAGCAGGTATGTGATCACTCAAAGGCCTCGCGTCGGGCACGCTTGCCTGCGTCATGCGCCGCCGCGGCCTGCTCGAACTCGCCACGCGCACCACGCGCGGCCAGCTTCTCTGCAGCATCGAGGCGCTTGATCCGTGCCACGTAGTCCCGCAGGGCCGTGTTGACCGTCTCCTTCTTCGTCGTGACACCCATCAGCCGCATGGCCTCGGCGAGTGCCTCGTCATCGAGATCAATCTGCGTGACGGACATCGAGCACCTCCAGCATCCATGATGTATGCCATCAAGATACATCACCAACATTGGAGCGCGCCAATCACTCAGAACCGCCCGCCGGAGGTGGCGGGGGTGACGCTCGCCGCACTGGCGAGTTCCCGGCCCCCCTTAGACCTCTCCAGCGTCAACCGCTCCGCATCGCCGAACAACGCCGAGCGCCCGGCACCCTGGCCGAGGCCATGGGCGAACAGGCCGACCCCAACCGCCGGACATGACAGCGCGTGCAGGCCGCCGGGCGAGTGGTCAAGAACGTGGCGGCAACACTGGGCCGTTGACCCGGGCACAGGCTCGCATGCGGCGGTGTCGCGGCAGCAGCTGCGTTCTTGGAGAACGCGGCCCCCACCAACCGGAGCGACGCACACCGGCCGCGCCACAGGCCAAGCATGACACCGGGGCGACGGACGCGCGTGACACCCGGTGCAGTGGCGACGACCGGACCACTCGACGGCCAGCAGAGGACCGCCGCCGAAGCACTGCGCCCGGATCACGTTCAACAGGCGCCACACCTCGTACCGCGGTCGCGAAGCTGATGTGTGGCGTACACGCGACACCTGAGATTAATCCAGGAATGGTGCGACATATCCGTTTTTGGAAATTCGGCGGTCTCGGTTTCGGCCTCAACGTCACGAAACCATGATCAAGCAGGGCCGCCAAACCCCCTCAACTCACCTGACCCACCAGCGAAGTTGCTGGTCAGATCGATTCTGCACGCGTAGTGCGTGGTGGGGCGGGTGGGACTCGAACCCACGGCCGACGGATTATGAGTCCTTTGGCGATCTCGGCGGTGCTTGTCGATCTACGCTCATCCGTGACTCACAGCTCCTTCGCATGCGTGTCCTGGTACGCCGCCCTCCCTCCGAAGACGTTCAAGCCGACGTGCCCATCCGTGTACGTCCTGTCCGTCAGGTCGATGATCCGGATGCCGTCGAGGAACACCTGGATGCGGTCGCCCTCGGTGAGGATGCGGACGGGGTAGGTCGTGCCGCGGCGGACCAGGGCCGGGACGCGGGCGAGGGCGGCGCCGTCGTCGAAGTAGCCGTTGGCCTTGGCGACCAGGCGGATCACGCGCAGGTCGGGGTCGATGTTGAGGCAGTAGGCATCGGTGCCGTCGGAGGAGGCGCGCCAGAGGAGGGAGAGGGCACCGCCCGTGTCCGGGTCGGGGCCGCCGAGCCGGACCAGGGTGGTGAGGTCCAGGTCCGTCGCCGTGCGGGCCGAGACCGCGTTGGAGTCCTTGTCGAAGCTTCCGGCGCGGCCCGCGCTGTCCGTCGACCAGCGGCCGGCGGGGGTGATCGTCAACTTGTCGAGGTCCGAGCGGAATTCACCGCCGGTCGGGGCGGCCACCAGCGGCTTCACCCGATCCACCAGGCGGAAGGTGCTGTCGAGCCTGTGCACCTTGAGAGACTCGATGTGTGCGGTGCCGCCCTTGGCGTAGAAGGCCATGCCGTCGGCGTCCGGGCCGGGGAAGATCAGGCTGGTCACGGCGGCCTGTCCGTCCGCGCCGAATGCCTCGACCGACGACGAGTCGACGTACACGCGCAGGGTCACGCGGCCGTCGGTCGTCTTCATCGGCGCGGTCGTGCGGCCCGCGAAGTACTGCGTGAAGTCGCTCAGGCCCGATGCCGAGCGGTCCACGAACAACTCCTGCGCCTCGGCGTCGTATCCGACTGTCGTGTGCTGGTCGTCGTCGGTCCGGAGCCGGACTCCGATCTCCTTGGCGGTGCCAAGGGTGATCTCGGCCTCGATCTCGTAGGCGATGCTCCGGACTCCCGCGAGCGGGTTCGCGGAGTCGGGGCCGACGGCGAGGTCCTTGCGGGTCGTGGTGGACGTGCGCAGCGTGACCAGCTCCGGGACCGGGCGCTGCGCCAGGCGTACGCCGTCGGCGGTGTCCGTGAGCGTCAGTTCGCGCGGGGTACTCAGTTGGCCGTTCCAGCCGCTGGTCGGGGCGCTGAAGGGGTAGTCCCAGTTGCTCATCCAGCCGAGCCAGACGCGGCGGTCGTCGGGCAGGCCGTAGAAGGACATGGCGGCGTAGTAGTCGCGGCCGGAGTCGGCGCGCAGGACCGTGCCGGCCTTCTGGTCGGGAGTGAAACCGGTGCCGTTCCAGTCGCCCGTGAAGTACTGGGCGGCCGAGCCGTTCGTGGCGCGTACGGCGCCGGTGCTCAGGGTGAGGACCCACTTCGCCTTGTCCTTGTCGCCGTCGACCGGCAGCGGGAAGAAGTCGGGGCACTCCCAGACGCCGGGCGTGGCCCAGTCGCCGTAGCCGAAGGAGCTGACCTGGGTCCAGGTGAGGAGGTCGGTGGAGGTGAAGAAGCGGATGTGGTCGCCGCCGGAGACGACCATCAGCCACTGGTCGTGGGCCTCGTCGCGGATGACCTTCGGGTCGCGGAAGGTCCAGCCGGCGTCGGGGCCTCCCGGGTTCTGAACGGCCGGACTCGAGCCGCCGTGCCACTGCCACGAGCGGCCCTTGTCCTTGCTGTAGGCGATGCGCACGCTGGCATTTCCGCCCGGCTTGTCCGGGTGGTAGCTGGTGTAGTAGGTGATCAGGCCCGAGCCGCCGTCGAAGAGGCCGGAGGTGTCGTCCGAGTCCACAACCGCCGAGCCCGACCAGCAGTTGCCGTAGGCGTTCCAGGGCAGGGCGATCGGCAGGGCCTGCCAGTGGACGAGGTCGGTGCTGACCGCGTGCGCCCAGCGGCCCTGGTCCTGGTGGAAGAGGTGGTATTCGCCGTCGTAGTGGACCAGGCCGTTGGGGTCGCTGGTGGAGCCGGTGAGCTGGGAGTAGTGGTACGTGGGGCGGTAAGGCTCGGTGAAGTAGTCGGCGGTGCTGTGGACTTCGACGTTCTGGAAGTACGACGTTCCGTGCGCGGCCGTGGTGCCGACGGTGGCGCCCGTGGTGCGGGACACGCGGGTTTTCAGCGCCCGTACGCCGTCCACGTATACCTCGATCGTCCTGCCCGTCCCTCGGGCCTCGACACGGTAGGTACCGCCGGACGCGATGCGCCGGACCGGGCCGGAAGCGGAGGCGAGGCGGGTGCCGGAGGAGCGGTCCAGCAGGACGACGGCGTTGCGGCCGGCTTCCAGGCGGGCTTCGTAGCCGCCGGAGCCGTTCGCGGACGCGCGCAGGACGAGGCCGGCCGAGGAAGAGGGGCCGCCGGGTGTGATGTCGCCTCTCGCCACCAGGTCGCCGTCGGTGAAGGGGGCCGTGCGCAGGCCGTTCTCGCCGCGGATGCCGCGCAGGTCGGGGGTCCAGGTGCCGGAGCGGGCCGTCCAGCCCTGGAGGCTGGTGGCGAGGTCGGCGGCGGCGATGTTCTCGAAGGACACCGCTCCGGCCGATGCCGTGACGGCGAGTCGGCCCTTCGTGTGGGTGGAGTCCTGGGCGGTGATGACGGGGCTGTAGCCGTCGGGAGAGAGGAAGTTGGTCTGCCAGTGCACGCGCAGTTCGTCGTGCTCGGCTTCGACGCGCAGGCGGTACACCGTGTCGGCCTTGATAATGGTCGCGTAGGTGCCGAGGGTGACGTTGCCGTCGATGCGGTAGAGCCTCAACCTGCCCTGGTCCGCGTCGACTTGGACGCCATAGCCGTGCGTGGCCGTGGCGTCGGTGCGCACGAGCAGTGAGGCGATGGCGGAAGCGTCGTGCAGGAGCAGGTCGGCCTGGAGCGCGGTGTCGTACGTCTTGGTCGTGGTGATGGCGCGGGCGGTGGCTCCCTGGGTTGGGGCGGAGCGCCAGCCCAGCGGACTCGCTGTCCAGGTGCCGCCGCTCGTGGTCCAGCCGGTGAGGTTGGTGGTGACTGAGGAGAGGGAGGGCGGGCCGAAGGTGACGGTGCCGCCCTGGGCGAGCAGGCCCACCGAGCCGGTGTCGTGGCGGTGGTCCTCGGTGTGGAGGAGCCGCTTGCCGTCGACATGCACCGTCAGCTCGGGTCCGTCGACTGCCACTTCGAGGTCGTAGGGCTTTCCGGCCTGCGCGCCCGGAAGTGGAGCGGTGGCGAGTGTGTCGCCGCCGGTCAGGTCGTAGAGCCGTATGCGGGCGCGGCCGGGGTCGAGGGCGACCGCGTATCCGGTCGAGCCGTCCAGGGCTGCCCGGAACACCAACGCGCCTACGGAGGAAGCGGATTGGGGCATGACGCGGGCCGCGTACATGCCCTTGGCCGCGAGTTGCTGCTCGGACAGGGCGAGGGCGGGCCCGCGACGGCCGGCGGTCGCCTTCTGGCCGCCGTCGGAGGTGCGGGTCCAGGTGCCGGTGACGGGGATGGGGTCGGGAATCGGGGTGGCGGCGGGGGTCGCTCCGGCGGCGCTCGGGGCGGCGGCCTGTGCTGCGGGGAGGATGCCTCCGAGAGGCAGCAGGGTGGCGGCGGCTCCTCCGGCGAGCAGGAGGGTACGGCGGGACACGCTCATGGCGGCTCCTGAGGAGAACAGGGGAGGGTGGGCCACGGCCCGGGGGGACGTCCACCCCGCGGGGCCGTGGTCGTGTGTAAGACCGTCACGGCCACAGCGGCCGGGGTCCGTCGGTGAAGGCCGACGCCATCTGCCAGGCGTCGAACCGCTCCAGGGCCACGTCGCCGTCGGCACCGATACCGCCGCCGACGGCCTCGTCCGGGCGGGTGGGGTAGATGCGGGCAGTGAGGGCACGCCCGTTGGCGAAGACCTCCAGTGCAGAGTGGTCGACGAGGACGCGCAGGTCGACCCGGCCGTCGGGGGCCAATGGCAGTTCGCCGTACAGGGGTTCGGTGTCGACCGTCGGGTCGACACTGCTGGTCTCGCGCTGTAGGCGGAGCGTGCCCGCTCCGTCGTGCGACCGGCTCACCTCCACGACCGTGCGTTCCGCGCCGTCCGGTGTCTCACGGAGCACGAGCCGGGCGGTCGCTCCGGGGGCGAGGCGCAGGGTCGTCTCGATGTCCAGCTGGTCCCCGCGCACGGCGGGCAGCGGGGTGTACGGGTCGGCCAGCCGGCCTGGAACCACCTCTACGCGCTCCCGCCGCAGCTCGGTCAGCTCCGGCACCGGGGCCTGGTGCAGGCCGCCGTCGGTGGCGAGCGTGACGGCCCTCGGCAGGGACATCACGCCGCACCAGCCGGCCTGCGCGTTCGCCTCGTCAGTCCGGCCCTCCTGGAGCCAGCCGAACATGATGCGGCGGCCGTGCTCGTCACGGGTGGACTGGGGGGCGTAGAAGTAGCGGCCGCCGTAGTCGAGGCGGTGGAGGGCGGTCGGGGTGAAGGTGTCGCCCTGGTAGCGGCCGGTCCAGTACAGGGGGTGGTGGGTGGTGCCCTCATCCCAGGCGGAGAAGACCAGCACGTCGGCGCCGTCGAGGCCGAAGAGGTCGACGCACTCCCACATCGTGCCCGTCCAGTCGAGCTCGCCTCGGTTCTGCGAGGCGTCACCCGTCAGCAGCGGGCCGACGTAGCGCCAGCTGCGCAGGTCGTCGGATTCGTACAGGAAGGCCGTTCCGCCGACGCCCCGGATTCCCGAGCCCACCAGCTGCCGCCACACCGTGTTCTCGCCGGAGCCCTCCCGCCAGACGCAGTGGTCGCGGAAGGCCGTGACGTCGATGCCTTCGGGCGGGGCGGTGATGACCGGGTTGGCCTGGTCCTTGGTCCAGTACCGCAGGTCGGCCGATCCCCTGGCCACGCAGGGGAGTTCATGCTCGCTTTGCCTGCCCGAGTAGACGAGCGTGGGCACTCCCCCGTCGTCCACCAGGACACCGGACCAACAGCCGTCGCGGTCCGGGCCGTCCGAGCCTGGCACCAGGGCGACTGGCTCATCGGCCCAGTGCACGAGGTCGGTACTGGTGGCGTGGCCCCAGTGGATGCGGTGGTGGGCGGCGGCGAGCGGGTTGTACTGGTAGAAGAGGTGGTAGACGCCGTTCCAGTGACTCAGCCCGTTGGGGTCGTTGAGCCAGCCGCCGGGCGAGGTGAAGTGGAAGCGGGGGCGGTGGGGGTCGCGCAGGGCGCGTTCGGCCAGCCCCTCGGCGACGGGAGTGCCGGAGGGGAGGGTGAGGTCGTGGGTCATGCGGCGGTGGCCTCCGCTTTCTCGGTGTCGTCGGTGGCCTCGCCATCCGGCCGGTCCGTGGCTTTCAGGACGCGGCGGGCGATGTCGGAGGCGGGTGCGCGCAGGTGGCAGCGCACCCAGTGGGGCTGGCCGTCGTCTTCGCCGACGATGTGGCGGACGGGCTCGGTGCGGCTGCACGTGCCGTCGTCGCCGTAGGGGCAGGACGTGGGATTGAGGATCGCCTCGCGGAGCCTGGCGCGCTCGACGGGGTCGTAGCTGCCGGCCCGTTCGGGGTCGGGTACGGCGGACAGCAGCAGGCTGGTGTAGGGGTGGGCGGGGGCGTCCATGACGGCCAGTGCGTCGCCGCCCTCGACGAGTTCGCCGGCGAACATGACCATCGTGGTGTCCGCGAGGTAGCGGGCGGAGCCCAGGTCGTGCGTGATGTAGAGCATGGCGATGTTCCGCTCGTCGCGCAGGCGCCGCATCAGGTTGAGCACGCCGACGCGCACGGAGACGTCCAGCATCGACGTCGGTTCGTCGGCCAGGATGAGGCGCGGCTCCACCGCCAACGCGCGCGCGATGGAGACGCGCTGACGCTGGCCGCCGGAGAGTTCGTGCGGGTAGGACTGGAGCATGTCCTCGGTCAGGCCGACCGTTCTTATCAGCTCGCGCAGCGCCTCTGGTGTGGCGGAGTGGCCGTGCAGGACGAGGGCTCGGGTGAGGAAGTGCTCGATGCGGTGGACAGGGTTGAGTGAGCCGAAGGGGTCCTGGAAGACCATCTGGACCTTGCGGCGGTACGCCCGTGACGCGCGGCGCCGCTCGGTGCGCAGGATGTCCTGGCCGTCGAGCAGTACCTGTCCGGCGGAGGGCTGTTCGAGGCGGGCGAGGCAGCGGGCGATGGTGGACTTGCCGCTGCCGGACTCGCCGACCAGGGCGGTGATCCGGCCGGCAGGCAGGTCGAAGGACACGTCGTTGACGGCTCGGACGCGGCGCCGGGAGAAGACGGTGCCGACCTGGAAGTCCTTGGTCAGACCGCGTACGGACAGCAGGGGCTGGGTCATCGCGGGGCTCCCTGGGCACTCTGGGCCACCCACCGGCCGGGGGCGATCTCGCGTAGGTCGGGGATGTTCATGGAGCAGTCCGAGCGGTCCTCGGGACAGCGGACGTGGAAGCCGCAGCTGTCGGCGGTGCGCGGGGCGTCGAAGAGGCCGGTGAGCTCTTGGCGCGGGCCGGTCAGCGGCGGGAAGGCGTTCATCAGCGCCTCGGTGTAGGGGTGGAGCGGCCCCGCGAACAGGTCCTTGGCGTTGGCGAGTTCGACGATCCGTCCGCCGTACATCACGCCCATGCGGTCCGACAGCTCGATCATCAGGGACATGTCGTGGGTGATGAAGAGGATGGAGAAGCCCAGCTCCCGCTGGAGGTCGCGGATCTGCGCCATGATCTCCTGCTGCACGACCACGTCGAGCGCGGTGGTCGGCTCGTCCATGATCAGCAGCCGGGGGTGGAGTGCGACGGCCATGGCGATGACGACGCGCTGGCGCATGCCGCCGGAGAGCTGGTGCGGGTACGCCTTCAGCCTTCCCGGGTCGATGCCGACCAGCTGAAGCAGCTCGCCGGCCCGCTCCCGCGCTGCCCGCTTCTTCATCTTCTCGTGGGTGGTGAAGATGTCGCCGATCTGCTCGCCGATGGTCAGGACGGGGTTGAGCGAGTTCATCGCCGACTGGAAGACCATGGCGATCTCCCTCCAGCGGAAGGCGCGCAGCTCCCGTGCGTTCAGGGCGAGGACGTCCCTGCCCTGGAAGCGGATACTGCCCGCGGTGATTTCCGCCGGGGGCTTGAGCAGTCGCATCACCGCGTTGGCGATGGTCGATTTGCCGCAGCCGGATTCTCCGGCGAGGCCGAAGATCTCTCCGGCGCCGATGGAGAAGGAGACGTCGTCGGCGCCTACGACGGTGCGTCCGTCGCTGCGGTATTCGACGCGCAGGCCGTTCACCTCAAGTACGGGTTCCATGGCTCAGCCCCTCCTCTCACGGCGGGCAGGGCGGCTGCGCAGCCTGGGGTTGGTGATCTCGTCGACCGCGTAGTTGACCAGCGAGAGCGCGAAGGCGACCAGCGCGATGCACAGTCCGGAGGGGACGAAGGCCCACCATGTGCCGGTCATCAGCGCGCCGTCGTTGCTCGCCCAGTACAGGTTGGTGCCCCAGCTGACGACGCTGCTGTCGCCGAGGCCGAGGAACTCCAGGCCGGCCTGGGCGCCGATGCCGAAGATCACGCAGCCGAGCAGCGTGGTCATCACCACGGACGCCATGTTGGGGAGGATCTCGCGGAACATGATCCGCAGTGGGCGCTCGCCGGTGACGACGGCGGCGGCCACGAAGTCCTTGCCGCGGATCGACTTGGCCTGAGCTCGCAGGACTCGGGCCGAGCCCGCCCAGCCGGTGACGACGAGGACCAGGATCACGGTGGAGGTTCCGGGCGGCAGGAACGCGGCCAGGATGATGAGCAGCGGGAGGCCGGGCAGCAGCAGGAAGATGTTGGTGACCAGGGTCAGCGCGTCGTCCACGATGCGGCCGAAGTACGCGGACGCGAGGCCGACGACGATGGCGACCGCGGTCGCCACGAGGCCCACGGTGAACCCGACGAAGAGGGAGCTGCGCGCGCCCCACAGGGTGAGGGCGAGCACGTCCTGTCCCTTGGCGGTCGTACCGAGCCAGTGTGCGGCCGAGGGTGCCTGGCTGCCCGTGGAGTTGATGAGCGACGGGTCGCCCGGCGCGAGGACGGGCGCGAGCAGAGCAAGGAGCGCGAAGAGGACGAGCAGCGTCAGCCCGGCCAGCGCCTTCTTGCTGTCGATGAGCTGGCGCAGCAGTCCGCGCCGGCGGGACGGGCGCGCGGGGGTGGTCGGCGTGGTGGCCGTCGCGAATTCGATGGCGGTCATGTCGGCAACCTCCTCAGCGGACGCGGACGCGCGGGTCGAGGCGGACGTAGACGAGGTCGACGAGGAAGTTCGCGAGCAGCACCGCGGCCGTGATCGTCAGGAAGATGCCCTGCATCAGCGGGTAGTCCAGGCCCTGGACGGCCATCAGCAGCTGGTAGCCGATGCCGGGGTAGGCGAACACGACCTCGGTGAGCAGGGCGCCGCCTACGACGAAGCCGAGTGCCATGCCGAAGTTGGTGACGGAGGGCAGCAGGGCGTTGCGGGCGGCGTAGCGGAACATGATCCGCGATGGGCTGAGCCCCTTCGCCTCGGCCATGGTGATGTAGTCCTCGGCCGCTGTGGCGATCATGGTGTTGCGCATGCCGAGCATCCAGCCGCCGATGGAGACCAGCACGATGGTCAGCGCCGGCAACACCAGGTGGGTGGCGACGTTGGAGAGGAACTCGCCGTTGAAGCCGGGGGTCAGTCCGACGTCGTAGGCGTGCCGCATGGGGAACCAGCCCAGGCTCACCCCGAACAGGTACAGCGCGCCCATGGCCAGCCAGAAGTAGGGGAACGAGCCGACGAAGATCAGCAGGGGCGGGAAGACGGAGTCGAGGACGCCGCCGCGCCGCCAGGCGGCGACGATGCCGAGCAGGTTGCCGAGCACGGCGGCGATGACGAGCGCGACACCACCGAGGAGCAGGGTCCAGCCGATCTGCGAGCCGATCACGTCGGAGACCGGGGTGGGGAAGCGGGAGATGGAGATGCCGAGGTCGCCGGTGAAGACGCTTTTGACGTAGGAGACGTACTGCTCCCAGAGGGGACGGTTGTCGAGGCCGAAGAGTTTCCGCAACTGGGCTATCTGGTCGGGCTGCATGGTGCCCTGGGCCTGCGCGAACATCCGGGAGACCGGGTCACCCGGCATGAAGCGCGGGAGAACGAAGTTCAGGGTGATGGAGGCCCAGAAGGCGAGCAGATAGAACCCCAGGTTGCGCAGGATCAGACGCACGGGTCGTGCTCCCTGTCGGTGGGGGTGAACGTGTGGCTCGGTGCGCGGGGGCGGCCGTCCGGGGAGGAGGCGGCCGCCGGTCCGCGGGCGGCGTCAGCTCTTGACGGGCTTCAGCGACGTGAGCACGAGGATCGTGCTGGCGTTGCGGTTGCCGAGGGTGGCGTACGGGTTCTCTTCGGTGGGCCAGCCGGTGAAGCGGGCGTCCGTGTACGCGCCCCACTCGGGGCCGGTGAACAGCGGGACGACGGGCGCGTCCTTGTTGTACAGCTCCTGCAGGCCGTTCATCTGCTCGGCTTGCGTCTTCTCGTCCGCGGCGGCGGCGAAGGCGTCGATGAGCTTGTCGGCCTTCTTGTCGCCGAAGCGGTGGTAGTCCTCGGTGGCCTGCTTGCCGACCGGCTGGAGCATCTTGGTCGACATCACGCCGCGGAAGTACTCGTACGGGGTGGCGCCGTTGTTGCTCCACACGATGCCGGTGTCGAAGGTGCCGGTGTTGTACGAGGACGAGACCGCCGACCAGTCGGGCGTCTTCACGGTGGCGGTGATGCCGACCTTCGCCAGGTCCTGCTTGATGATGTTGGCGACCGAGATCCAGTCGGAGGAAGCGGAGCCGACGGAGATGTCGAGCGTGAAGTTCTTGCCGTTCTTCAGCTTCCGCTTGCCGCCGCTCTCCTTGTAGCCGGCCGCATCCAGGGCCTTGGCCGCCGCGTCGGTGTCGTACTTCGTCCAGGTGCAGGAGGCGGCCAGTGACGTGTCGCGCCACTTGTCGTACGTGCGGGCAAGGCCCGTGCAGTCGGCGGGTTCGGCGTAGCCGTTCATGGCGACCTTGGTGATCTGGTCGCGGTCGACGGCCATGCTGAGGGCCTTGCGTACGGCCGGGTCGTTGAAGGGGGCCTTGGTGGTGTTCAGCTGCCAGTTGATCATGGCGCCGGTGGCCGGGAACCAGTAGTGGTTGTGCTTCTTGTCCTTGGCGACGAAGGACTTCTCGATGTCCGGGATGAACGACTGCGTCCAGTCCACCTCGCCGTTGGTGAAGGCGAGGTTGGCGCTGTCGTTGCCGGAGAAGGCGAGCATCTGGATACCGGCGATCTGCTGCTTGGCCGGCTGCCAGTAGTCGGGGTTCTTGCGCAGCTCGTACGACTGGCTCTGGAACTTCTCGATCTTGGTGTACGGGCCGGTGCCGACCGGGTTCGGGTTGGTGAACTTCGCCGGGTCCTTCACCTTGGACCAGATGTGCTTCGGCAGGATGTAGTGGGCGCCGATCTCGTAGAAGGCGGTCGAGGAGGGCTTGTTGAAGGAGAACTTCACCGTGTGGGCGTCGACCGCGGTGACCTTGTCCAGGTAGTCGAAGCCGCCGAGTACCTTCTTCTGGAGCTGGAAGGTGTAGACGACGTCGTCGACGGTGAGCGCCTGGCCGTCCGACCACTTCACGCCGTCGCGCAGCGTGAAGGTGAGGGACTTGCCGTCCTTGGCCTGCTCCCACTTGGTGGCCAGCCACGGCGTGTCCTTGGCGTCCGACATGCTGTGCACGACCAGCGGCTCGTAGACCGACTGCAGGGTCATGGGGGCGGCCTGCGGAGAGAGCGGGTTGAAGTTGCGCGTGAACGTCGCCAGGTCCTCACGCGGGATGGTGAGCAGCTGGTTGCCGGAGGTGTCACCGGCGCCGGAGGCGCCCGAGCCACCCGTACAGGCAGAAAGGACCAGGGCTGCGGCGGCGGTCGCGGTGACCGCTCTCAGGACGGGCCGAAGCCGCCGTGGGGCGATGGAGGGTGCCATAATGGAGACTCTTTTCCTCTCTTCAACACACAGGACGAAGACGGGATGGGATTCCTCGGCGGACTGATTCGCAGTCAGACCGACGAGCGTTCGAGCAGCGGGCAGTCGATCGTCACCCGGTAGGTGTCGAGCGGCTGCCCCGCTGCGAGAGCGGCGAGCATGTCGACGCCCTTGGTGCCCATGGCCTCGAAGGGCAGGGCGAGCGTCGTCAGCTTCGGCCGCAGATAGGCGGCGATGAGTTCCTGGTTGTCGAACCCCACCACGGCCACGTCGTGCGGGATGCGCAGCCCACGTTCCTTGATCGCGTCGTACGCGCCCATCGCCATCCGGTCGTTGCCGCAGAACAGCGCGGTCGGCCGGGCGGCGGCCGGGCGGTCCAGCAGTTCGCAGGCGGCGGTGTAGGCGCCGTCGGCGGTGGCCCAGCCGGGGATGACGAGGGCAGGGTCGGGGGTGATCCCGGCCTCGCGCAGGGCACGTTCGTATCCTTCGCGCCTGCCGATGGCGGCCGGGATCGCCGGGTCGAGGTTGATGAACCCGATGCGGGTGTGACCGGCGTCCAGGAGCCGGCGGGTCGCCTTGTATCCGCCCGACTCCTCGTCGGGCAGGATGCATGGCAACTCACCTTCCGCGTCATAGCAGTTGACGAGAACGGTCGGCACCTCGCGGGCGGCCTTCGGCAGGCTGACGGACCGGTGCCAGGTCGTGGCGTACAGGAGCCCTTCCACGCGGTGCTCCAGCATCTGGTCGAGCGCGGCGGCCTCCTGGGCGGGGTCGCCCTCGCTCGCGGCGATCAGCAGGAACCTCCGGTCGCCCCAGGCGCGGCTCTGCGCGCCCCTGATCACCTCGCCGGCGAAGGGGCCGGTCACAATCTCGGTGATCAGACCGAACCATCCGCTGCGGTTCGCGGCCAGCGCCCGCGCCCCGGCGTTGGGCCGGTAGCCGAGCTCGTCGATCGCCTCCAGGATCCGCCGACGGGTCTCATCGGGGATGGCGGCACCGGGCTTGTCGTTGAGGACGAAGGAGACCGTGGTCCGCGAGACGCCCGCGTGGCGGGCCACGTCGCTCATGGTCACGCGACGCGCCTTGTTCGTGGCCACTTCCAGTTCCCTTCGGCCGGACGGAGGCGAGACATCACCTCCGGTTTCGCGCTTTAATAACGCGCGTTACTTCCGTGTGGCACGGAAGTTACGTCCGTCTTGAGTGGCATGTCAATACCTATGCACGGGCTGCATCAGGCCACCGGCCCAGCGCCCTTCGCCGGTACCGATGCAGGACGCCCCGCACCGGCCGGACCCCTGCGCCGGGCACGGCAGCCGCACACCCTTGATAAGACCGACCCAACACACCCAGCCAACGCCGGCTGCCCAACCCAACCCGATCCCCGCGGCCTCAACACGGCCCACGCAACTCGTCGGACAACGCCTCCCGGGCACTCCGCCGATACCTCCGGCCTCAGGATGGCCTCAATGCATGACTCTGCCGCAGCAGAGCCCGACCGAACACGTCTCACCGGCTGCACGTCCGCACGCGTCCGTGCAGGTCAGAAGGGCATCAGCCGACGCAGACGAACCTGGCGCCAAACTCGCGAGCAGCGGATTCAGTCCGTTGAGCCACCGTTGACGTTCCAACACCTCACAAGGAACGTTTCCGCAGGTCAAAGACCTGCACAGGTGGGGCGGGTGGGACTCGAACCCACGGCCGACGGATTATGAGTCCGCTGCTCTGCTTACGACGAGATTCGCTTCCCCAACGCTCCCCGGTCGCCGACAGCCGGTGGCCCACAACAGGACCCAGAAGCCCCGCCGGGGACATCCCGGCGGGGCTTCGTCGTCTCACGGAGCCCCCATCGGCATCAGCCGGCGGGGGTGTCATGCCCCGCAGCTGCTCGACATGGTGGCCGACGACTCCTGATCGATCGGGTCCGGGCCGCTCGCCCCGTCGCGCACGTTGCCGATGAAATGGGCATCAGCGATCGGTAAGACGTCCCCCAGCACGACCGGATACAGTGCGCCGGCAGTCTGGATACTTGAGGAGGGGAAGCGTGACCGCTACCAGCGAGGCCCGATCCGCGGACGGTGCAGCGCATGCGACCCAGCAGAGCCGCCTGCGCCGCCTGATGCGCTACATCCCTTTGATCGCCCCCGTCCTGCTGTGGACCGTGCCCTGCTGGCTGCTGCTGCACGCCGGCCAGCACTGGCCGCTCCCCGTGGCGCTGGGCGGCACCGCCCTGTTCGTCCTCGGTCTGATCGCTATGCCGCTCGCGATGATGCGCGGCCATGGCCGGCGGCAGCAGGACTGGGCGGCGATCGTCGGGGACACCCTGCTGGGCACCAGCTGGGTCCTGTTCACCTGGTCCGTTCTGCTCGGCGTCCTGCTGCGGCTCGCCCTGACCGTGAGTGGCGTCGGCGACGGCCAGGACCGGGCCCGGATCGTCACCTGGGCGGTCCTCGGCGCAGCCGCCGTGCTGCTCGCCTGGGGGTACGCCGAGGCTCGCCGGGTGCCACGGGTGCGCCGCCTCGACGTGCAACTTCCGCGCCTGGGGGCCGGGTTGGACGGCACGCGCGTCGTCCTCATCACCGACACCCACTACGGCCCGCTCGACCGTGCCCGCTGGTCAGCGCGGGTCTGCGAGACGGTGAACACTCTGCAGGCCGACCTGGTCTGCCACACCGGAGACATCGCGGACGGCACGGCCGAACGCCGCCGCGCCCAGGCCGCCCCACTCGGCACCGTACGAGCCACCCGTGCCCGGGTCTACGTCACCGGCAACCACGAGTACTACAGCGAGGCCCAGGGCTGGGTCGACCTCATGGACGAGCTGGGCTGGGAGCCTCTGCGCAACCGCCATCTGCTGCTCGAACGCGGTGGCGACACCCTCGTGGTCGCCGGCGTGGACGACGTCACCGCCGAATCCTCCGGCCTCGCCGGCCACCGCGCCCACCTCGCCGGAGCCCTGCACGGCGCCGACCCCGACCACCCCGTCCTGCTCCTGGCCCACCAGCCCAAGTTCGTCGACCGGGCCGCAGCAGGCGGCGTCGACCTCCAACTCTCCGGCCACACCCACGGCGGCCAGATCTGGCCCTTCCACCACCTGGTCCGCATCGACCAGCCCGCCCTCGCCGGCCTCAGCCGCCACGGCACCCGCACCCTCCTCTACACCAGCCGCGGCACCGGCTTCTGGGGCCCGCCGTTCCGCGTCTTCGCCCCCAGCGAGATCACCCTGCTCATACTCCGCTCCCCACAGCGGCCCCACTCGCCGTAGCGCTGGACGGGCCAGCAGCTCCGCCTGGAGATGCTGCCCCTCGGCAGCCTCGCTCCGCTCACGCGACGGAGATCGTGGCGGACGACCGGGTCTCGGAAGTGACCATGTCCCATATCGCACAGTCTCCAGCGGCCTCGATGCGTGTCTTGAGATCATCCAGCTGACCGACGATGCAACGGGCATAGGTGGACAGAAGGACCGGGACGCCGTTGGCCGCCCAGTCCGTGACTTGCGCCGGCGGCACACCATCATTGAGCCAGTTCGTCAGGCAGGTGTGCCGCAGGTCGTACACCCGTTTGCCGAGCCGGTGAAGCAAAGTCCTCGGGGCGAAATACCTGCTGCCGCGCAGTCCGCCAGGCCCGCCGGATGACGAAGCAACGGATCTAGTACTCCAGCCGGACTTTGACGTTTTCCCTGTTCAGGGGCGGTTTGGGTGAGTGTAGTGGGCTGGTCGCGAGCCACTGGGCGGGCACGGCGGCCTCACTTTGGCCGAGGTCCTTGGTGGCGGTGAGCAAGGTGACCTTGCCGTGGGCGGCGAGATCACACAGGTGCTGCACGGCTGGCCGGTGATCGGCGTCCTGCAGTTCGCCGATGTAGCGATCCCGGAACTCCGCGAAGCGCTCCTGGTCGTGGTGGTGCCAGTGGCGCAGGTCCGCCGACGGCGCCACGTCGCGGAGCCATTCGTCCAGGTGGGCCCGTTCTTTGCGCGTTCCGCGGGGCCACCGGCGGTCCACGAGCACTCGCTTGCCGTTCCGCGACCAGGTGTCCTCATAGATCCTCTGACAACTGGGAACGCCGCGTGGGCGGGGCCGCCGGCTGCGGTCCCACCCACGCGGTGCTGTCCCAGGTGACCTCCCGGGGTGTGACGTCAGCGCAGGCCGAAGGCCCGGGTGATCGTCTGCGAGACGGTGTTGCCCGCGCTGTCCCGGGCGCCGACCCGGAGGGTGACGAAGTCGGCGGACCGCGGCGCGCGCAGGTTCGTCCGCCATCCGTCGTCGCACCGGCTCAGGTCGGTCCGCTGCCAGGTCGCACCGTCGTCGTACGACACCTCGACGGTCGGCTTCCCGATGGTGGCGGTGGTGCCCGGCAGGTGCGAGGCGGTCACCGTCAGGCCGGCGTGCCGGTCGGCACGGCCGGACTTGTCGGTGTCCACGCCGTAGTCGAGCTGGATGAGCGGCAGGGACACCGCCGCATCGCTGCCGGTGACCGCGGAGGTGAAGTCCCACTCGGTCAGCGTGTGCGTCGAGTACGGGTCGGCCCAGGTGCCGCGGTCGTTGTCGAGGACCAGCCGGTAGGGCAGGCGCTCGGCGCCGAGGCCGGGAACCTGCAGGTACTCGGCGTTGCCCCAGTCGAGCTGCTGGTCGCCCTGGTAGAGCGACATCCAGTCCTTGACGTCGAAGTTCGCGCCGGCCTCGCCGACGTGGCCGGACCCCGAGTCACCCCAGCCGGGCGCGGTGATGTACATCGTGTCGAGGTAGCGCACCGGCTGGTAGTTGATCGGGCCCATGCGGGGCCGCTGGATCGGGCCGAACCAGCTGACCTTGCCGGTCTTGCGCGCCGGGTAGTTCAGCGGGTCGATCGAGTGCTGCCCGGTCTCGCCCTGGATGAAGGCGTCGTCAAGCCACGTGGTGCCGGCGGTGACCCAGTCGGTGCGCTCGCCCTGGGCGGGCGCGGTGAGCTGGTTGCCGACGGCCCAGCCGCGCCAGACGTCCGGACGGAACTCCATCGCCTTGCCCTGCCGGTAGTTCCGGAAGGAGACGTTCACCCGGCCGAGGTCCTTGGACTCCTCACGCCAGGTCGGGTCCGCCGGAACGGCGCCCGTCCAGTGGTGCACGACGTCGTAGACGTAGTCGGTCGTGGGGTGCGAGGTGACCTTCAGCGAGACCGCGCCGTGCCGAAGTTGGCCGAGCAGGTCGGCGCCCTGGTCGGCGTTGAGCGTCGCCACCGTCACTGGGGCCGGGCTCTGCGGGCTCCAGGGGTTCTCGTCCCAGGGCTGCAGGCGGCCGACGCCGTCGTTGACGACCAGCAGCAGCCGGGCGCCGGCGGCCGCGGCGGCCTCCGCCTGGGCCTTGATCCCTTCCGTGCCGGCGCCGCGCACCACGACGGCCTTGCCGCGCACGTTCTGCCGCGCGAGCTCCTCGGCCGTGCCGTCACCGGCGAAGACCGCCGTCAGGTTCCGGGTACCGGCGGGCAGCGGCGTGGCCGCGCGCTTGACCAGCGGGTCGTTGAAGGTCGTCGACTTCGTGCTCACGGTCAGCGCGGGCTGCTCGAGGCGGAAGCGGGCGCCGGTCTCGAACTCGCCGTCGGTGACCTTCTTGCCGGTCGGGAGCGCCCAGATGCTGTCGTACGACGGGTCCGGCAGCATCGACGTCTCCACCAGGCTGTCGGTGAAGGACCGGTGGGCGTCCAGGCGCGGCGCGACGGCGGTGGTCTGCTGCGGCACGCGCGCCAGGATCCGGCGTGCCTTGCGGCCGTCCAGGGTGACGGTACGGTCCTGGTCCAGCTTCACGTCGTTGAAGGCGAGCAGCACCATGCCGCGCGAGTGCGGGCCTTCGGCGCCCTGCACGTCACCGGTGAGCCAGCCGCTGTAGCTGCCGACGGGCAGCCGCGCCGTGCCGGTGCCGGACGCGTCGAGGTCCATCACCGTGAAGAGGTGCTCGGCGGTCAGGACGACCCGGCCCTCCAGCGGCTTGCCCGAACGGTCCTTGGCGACCACGGTCAGATTCTGCCGCTGGCCCTCTCGGGCCGCGCCGATCAGGGTCCGGGCGCGGACCGCTCCGCTGCCGTCCGTACCGGTGATCATGGCGCTGACCGACTGGTCCCCGCCCAGCTTGTCCAGATCCGCCGTCAGGGTGACCGTGGCGGTGCCGTGGGCGGGCACGGTGACGTGGTCGGCGGAGAGGCTGAACAACCCGGCCGGGACGGTGCCGTTGACCGCCAGGTTGAGGTTGGCCGGGGCGTCGCCGACGTTGGTGTACGTCACCGTCTGGACGTCGGTCTGCCCCGGCTTCGGGGGCCACGTGTGGAAGCCGGAGTAGGCGGTCGTGGTGGCGAAGACCGTGGTGTGCACGGCCGCCAGCGCGTCGAGCCGGCCGGCGCCCGCCTGGTACGGGGTGTACGCCGGGGTTGCCTTGGCGCTGCTGACCAGCGCCTCCTTGAGCTGGGTGCCCGTCCAGTCGGGGTGCTCTGAGGCGAGGAGCGCGGCGGCACCGGCGACGTGCGGCGTCGCCATCGACGTGCCGCTCATCGTGGTGTAGTAGCCGGAGCCGCGCTTGTAGTGCGAGCGCGCCGCGACGATGTCGACGCCGGGCGCGGTGATCTCCGGTTTCAGCCCGCCGTCGCCGTCACGCGGGCCCTGGCTGGAGAAGTCGGCGAGCGTGTCGGTGGAGTCGACGGCGCCGACGGTCAGCGCGGAGTCTGCGGCACCGGGGCTGCTGATGGAGTGCGGGCCGCCGTTGCCCGCCGCGATCACGAACAACGCGCCCGTGTCGTGGCTGAGTTCGTCGACGGCCTGGCTCATCGGGTCGGTCTTGTCACCGCTGCCGCCCAGGCTCATGCTGATGATCCTGGCCTTCTGGTCGCGGGCGGCCCACTCCATGCCCGCGATGATCCAGGATTCCTGGCCGCTGCCCTCGGAGTTGAGCACCTTGCCGACGGCCAGCCGGGCGCCGGAGGCGACACCCCGCTCCTTGCCGTCGGAGGCACTGCCCGTGCCGACGATGGTCGAGGCGACGTGCGTGCCGTGGCCGTTGTAGTCGGCGATGTCGTCCTCGCCGGGGACGAAGCTGGCGCTGTCGGACACCTGCCCGACCAGGTCCGGGTGTTCGGTGTCCGCGCCGCTGTCGAGCATCGCGACCTTCACGCCCTGGCCGGTGTCGCCCTCCGCCCATACCTTCTGCGCGCCGATCTGGGCGGTGGAGTCGGCCAGGTCGGCCTTCACCTTGCCGTCGAGCCACACGTTGGCGACGCCGCCCGCGAAGGACGGCTTCGCGGACCGGGCCGCCGCGCCGGAACCCCCGGTGAGCGAGGACCAGAACTCCGGTGCCTGCTTGTGGTTCTGCGCGAGGGCCGCGCCCTGGATGCTGTCCAGGCGCCGGACGTCGGTCGAGCCGGCCATCTTCGTCCGGGTGCGGGCCTTGGCGGCGGCTCCGGTGTAGCGCACGATCAGCGGCAGCCGGGAGCTGTGCGCGTCGTCATAGCCCTCGGTGATCAGCCGCGTCACGTTGAAGAGCTGCTTGTCGAGTTCGCCGGCGCTCACGTACGGCAGGGCGGCGTCGGGGTAGACATAGGTGGCGCCGTCCACGACAGCGCGGTGGAAGCCGGTGGTGGCTCCGCTCGCGGCCTGGAAGGAGCGCACGACGGTGCCGTCGGCGGCGGTCCCGATGGTGACCTTGTCACCCGTGATCAGGGTGACGGTGTGCGTGCGGGCATCGCCGGGGGTTTGGTGTCCGGCGTCGTTGTGCGACACCTCACCGGCGGAGTACGCGGACACAGCGGCAGTCGCCGGTATGACGCCGAGTGTGAGCGCGGCCGCCACGGCGAGGGCGATCGGCCCGGGCCGGGGGATGGGAACCTTGGGCAAGGAAGACTCCTGAGACGCGGCGAAGAGCGAAAGATCACTGGATCCTCCGGCCTCCCCCGCCGTCGTTCAAGGGGTCGCACATGTCGCTCTTGCGCCATGGCACAGTTACGCCGCGAGCAGACGGGGTCGTCGGCCACCGCGCGTCCGGGAGGGACGGCGGCGGACCGCCTCATGAATTCGGTGTGCCGAGGGACGGAGCAACGGGCCTGTGGGGCATCCCGGTCGGCGGCTTGGCGCATGCCCTCCGCCGGGGCGGACGCCGGGTGCGGCGGGCCCGCGCTCTCACCTCATCGATGGGTGATGGGCCTTCCCGCGAGGGGCCGACAGCCCCACAGCCGGTACCCACTCGCCGTCACTCAGCGCGTGCCCTCGCCCACCCGCACTGGTTGCGTCAACTGCGGATCCCCTGGATGTCCGCGACGACGTCCACGACGCCTTCCTGACCCTCGGCTGCGCGCTCATACGCTGACCGTGCCCTTTCGTCGGCGAGTAGTGAGAGATCCTCGCCTGGCCAGAGGGCATCTTCCCGCATTTCGTCGACGGTCCCAGAGCTCGTAACACGATCTTGTCGATGTGGTCGTGGCATCGCGCTCTGCCGTCAGGCTTCGAGGTCTCGGGCGCTCCGCCCACACCGGTCCGTCACTGTGGTGACTGAACGGGGTGCCGTGTGACTCGGTCGGCGCGGGCGGGCGGGTCAGAGCTCGCCCGGTGCGCCGAGGCCGGTCAGTGCGCCGACCGGGTCGAGGTCGGGGGTGCCCCGGGGCCACCAGTCCTCGTGGCCTGGTTCCGATTCGTAGGCGTACCAGAGGCCGTCGTGGCCCAGGCGGAGCTGGGCGTGGCCGCGGGGGTGGGTGAGGTGGTTGCGCCAGGGGCGGAAGGCGGGGAGGTCGGCGGAGAGGAGGAGGGGGCGGGCGCGGTCGAAGCGGCCCGCGGGCGGGTCCCAGGGTTCTTCGAGGACGGTCAGCC
>NZ_JBEYFS010000175.1:10025-26061 GCF_040634475.1 Streptomyces sp. NPDC007095 | reverse complement strand
GCAGGGGGTTTCCGGACTGCGGCTGCAGTCAGTTCCGTCAACGGCAGAAGGCCCGTAGGAGTCGGAACCCTGTCCGGTTGAGCCTGGCAGTGCGCGGCGATCTCGGCCGCGACGAGGAAGCGGTGGTGGTTGCCCGCGTTGTGGGCCCGCTCGTGGGCGAAGAGCACCTCGCGCTCCTCGGGGCGGAGGCTGCGGAGCATCGCGGTGGTGACGACGATGCGGTGCGGACGGCCCGGCAGCGCGTACGCGTCCGGGTGGGGAGATTCGATCACGCACAGGTCGCCCGCGGCGGGCCCGCGGTCGGCCTGACTGCGGGCGGTGCGGAAGGCGCGCAGCTGGCGCAGGGCGGAGCGTACGAGGGTCGCGGCGCCGACGGTGAGGAGGCCGGTGGCCGCCGCCGCCAGGGGCAGGACGATCAGGTTCGACGGGGTGCGCAGGGGGTGGACGAGGTCACCCAGGCCCGCCAGGACCGGCAGTTTGAGCAGTCCGGTGAGGAGCAGCGCGCCGAGCGCGGCCACCGAGGCGCCGGCCAGCACGAGGACCGTGAGGGTCAGTGCCCACAGCGCGGCGACCGGCGCGAGGCGGTCGAGGCAGCGGTGGGCCAGCCCCGGCAGCGCGAAGGGCAGCAGAAGCGGGATGAGCAGCGGAATGATCAGCAGAGTGGTCATTACTCACCCGACTCTAGCGGCTCACCCGATTCCAGAAGATCACGCAGGAGGCGCTCGTCGTCGGGGCTGAGCTGGGCGACGAACCGGGCGAGCGCCGTCTCCCGGTCCTCGTCCCGGTCGAGCTCGGTGTGCATGCGCCGGGCGGTGAGGCCGTGCGGGTCCTGGACGGGGAAGTAGGCGAAGCCGCGGCCCTGCCGCTCCCGGCCGACGATCCCCTTCTCGTGCAGCCTCGACAGGATCGTCGTCACCGTCGTACGGGCCAGCCCCGAGCCGAGCTCCGTCTGGACGCGGCCCGGAGTCAGCGGTGCACCGGCTGCCCAGAGGGCGGCCATCACGGACGCCTCGAGCTCACCCGCCGGTCGGCGTTCGTCCTTCGCGCTGGTCATGGGAACGATCCTCACCCCGGTATCGTCTACAGTTCAGTAGACCGTCTACAGGATTGTAGTCACTCGGGTGCCGTCACGACTGCGCCCGTCCGTCCAGTATGAGAGGGCTCCCGGCGATGGCCGCACCTTTGTTCGCAGCGTCACAGCTCGGATCACAACTCGGGTCGGAGCTCGCGGTGAACATCCTCAGCGCCCAGTCCCTGCTCGCCGCCTTCGGTGTGCTGGGCGTCGGCGTGGTGATGTTCGCGGAGACCGGGCTGCTGATCGGCTTCTTCCTGCCCGGTGACTCGCTGCTGTTCACGGCGGGCCTGCTGTGCACGGGGTCGGGCCACGGCAGCCTGAAGCTCTCCCTGGGGCCGCTCCTGGTCTGCGCCGCCGTGGGCGCGCTGGCCGGCTCCCAGTGCGGTTATCTCATCGGACGCAAGGCGGGCGGCGCTCTGCTCGCCCGCAGCGGCTCGCCCCGGCTGCACGAGGGGGCCAAGCGCGCCGAAGAGCTGCTGGAGCGGTACGGCCACGCCAAGGCGATCGTCCTGGCCCGCTTCGTCCCGGTCGTACGGACGGTGCTGAACCCGATGGCGGGCGCCCTCCAGGTCCCCGCCCGCACGTTCACCGTGTGGCAGGTCGTCGGCGGTCTCGTCTGGAGCATCGGCCTCACCCTCGCGGGCTACGGACTGGGCTCGTCGATCCCGAACGTCGACCGCTATCTGCTCCCGATCATCGCCGTGATCGTCATCGTGTCCCTGATCCCGCTGGCCGCCGAGTTCCGCCGCTCCCGCAAGGCCGCGGCCACGACCGCGGAGAAGGGCGCCGAGGGATGATGCTCGCGTTCAACGGGTCGTCGATAGACGGCTCCGCCTACACCTACGTCGTGAATCTCGCCCATGACGCCCCGTCCTGGCTGGACAGCCTGGTGTCCGCCTGGTCGACGTACGGGCTGGCGCTGTTCGCCGTTCTCATGCTCGTGGGCTGGTGGCAGGCCCGTCGCAGCAGCGCCCAGACGGCGATGGTCGCGCTCGCGGTGCCGGTGATCGTCGTCGTGGCGTTCGGGGTGAACTCCCTGTTCAAAATGGTCGTCCGCGAGGACCGCCCCTGTCAGAGCCTGCACGTGAAGACGCTGGAGGCGTGTCCTGCGCCGGGCGACTGGTCCTTCCCCAGCAATCACACGGTCATCGCCGCAGCGGCCGCCGTGGCCCTGCTCTACGTCTCCCGTCGCCTCGGCACCATCGCCCTGCTGGCCGCCTGCCTGATGGCCGTGTCCCGGGTATGGGTCGGCGCGCACTATCCGCACGACGTGGTCGCCGGTGTCCTGGTCGGCACGCTGATCGCGATGCTGCTGACGCCCCTTCTGCGCAGACTCGCCGACCCGCTGGCGGGCCGGCTGACGGACTCGCGGCTACGGCCGCTGCTGGTCTCGGCGTAGGCCCACGGCCACGGCTGCGGCCACGCCAAGGGCTACGGCTACGGCTACGGCTACGGCTACGGGAAACAGGCAAGCACCCTTCCGGAGCTGCTGAAGGAGGACCATGCGGCACACGATCCTGGTCGTGGAGGACGACCACGCCCTGCGTGACGTCCTGCTGCGCGGGCTGCGCGACGAGGGCTTCGACACCGTGCCCGCCCCGGACGGGGCTACCGCGCTGCGGCTGGCCGGGGAGGACATCGACGCGGCCGTGCTGGACGTCGGACTGCCCGACGCGGACGGGCGGGACGTGTGCCAGGCGATCAGAGCCAATGGCTTCCTCTCGCCCGTCATCTTCCTGACGGCCCATCACCACCTCACGGACCGGCTGGCGGGCTTCTCGGCCGGCGGCGACGACTATCTGCCCAAGCCGTTCCACCTGACGGAGCTGGCCGCCCGGCTGCGGGCGGCGCTCAAGCGCAGCGGACCGCTCCCGGCCACCACGGCCGGGGACCTGGTCCTGGACCCCGTCGGGCACAGCCTCACCGTCCAGGGCACCCGGGTCGGCCTCACCCCGACGGAGTTCCGGCTGCTGGCGGCGCTGATGGCGGGGTCCGGGGACATCGTCCGCAGGCGGGAGCTGATCAGGGCCGGCTGGCCGGAAGGCGCCCAGGTCAGCGACAACACGCTGGACCAGTATCTGACCCGACTGCGCCGCAAGCTCCGGGACGGCGGCAGCGCGCTGACCATCACCACGGCGCGCGGCATCGGCCACCGGCTGTCATGAAGACCCTGTCAGCCGGTGCCACGAGGGCCTTGTCAGCCGGCGCGAAGGCACGGTCATGAGGGCGTTCGCCTCACGTTGGTGGCCGCGCACCCTGCGGGGCCGGCTCTCCCTGGTCGCGCTCACCACGGCGACGATCCTGATGGTGATCCTCACGGTCGCGTTCAACACGGTCGTACGCCGTCACCTTCAGCACCAGGCGGACGACGAGCTGCGCACCCGGGCCGCCGCCGTCACCGCGACCGTCGTCACCGACGGCTCCCGGGTGCGGGTCCTGGAGACGCCGGGCGAGGAGCTCCTCGACACGAACGTGTGGATCTACTCGGGCGGCCGGCTGCTCGAGAAGCCCTCGTCCGCCACCGCCACCAGCCCGCTGACCCGCGCCGCGGGCCGGCTCGTGGCGCGCGACGCCCGGACTTGCGTCACCGTGCACAGTCACGACGAGGTACGGCTGTGCTCTCGCCCGGTGCCCGGTGGCAAGGGCGCCGCTGCCGTCGTCACGGCGCTGGACCTCTCCCCGTACCGCAGTTCGGCCGACACGATGCTCTTCGCGTCCCTCGCCCTCGACGCCGCGATGCTCGCCTGCACGTACGCGCTGACGCGGCTGGCGGTGGGCCGTGCCCTGCGTCCCGTGCGCTCGATGACCGAGCACGCCACCCAGTGGAGCGCGATAGCCTCCCAGGAGCGCTTCGGCTCCGTGACCCGCCCCACCGAACTCGCCCAGCTGGGCGGTTCGCTGGACGCCCTCCTCGACCGCATCCGCGCGCTGCTGCGGCACGAACAGCAGCTCACCCGGGAGCTGTCGCACGAGCTGCGCAACCCGCTCGCCCGGATCATCGCCGAGCTCGACTGGTGGGGAGCCCGCCCCCGCTCCGACGCCGACACCAAGGCCACGCACGCGGCGATCGCCGACGCGGCCCAGTCCATGCGCACGATCTGCGACACCCTGCTCGACGAGGCCCGCGACGGCGCGGCCACCGCGCCCGGCACGGCCGACGTGCTGCCGGTGCTGCTCCGCCTGGTGGACCGCCTCGGCCCCACGAAGGAGGGCGTGGAAGTCGTCGTCACCGTCCCGGACGCGCGGTTGTCGGCCGGGGTGCCGGACGCCCTTCTGGAGCGCATCATCAGCCCGCTGCTCGACAACGCCCTTCGGCACGCGCGCACCCGGGTCGAGATCCTGGCCCGCGCTCAGCCCGGCGGCGTACGCGTCGCGGTCGGGGACGACGGGCCCGGCGTACCGGCGTCGTTCGCGGCACAGCTCTTCCAGCCCGGCCGGCGCGCCGATCCCGGGGACGGACACGGCGGTGCGGGCCTCGGACTGCCGCTGGCGCGACGCCTGGCCCGCTCCGCCGGCGGGGAGGTGGACCACGACGGGCAGCACACCTCCGGCGCGACGTTCGTGGTCACGCTTCCCGCGGGTTGAGCACGTCGTCCCCGCTGGGGGCCACTACTGGTGGCTGAGCTGCCGCTCGGACTCGGTGACGTCCTTGCGGGTCATCGCCAGGTACACCACCAGAGCGAGGATGACCGCGAGGAACAGCACGCTGGTGACCGTGGTGCCCAGGCCCAGGCCGCCGTCGCCGGTCGGCTGCGAGAGGTAGTCGCCCATCGAGGCGCCCAGCGGGCGGGTCAGGATGTACGCGATCCAGAAGCTCAGCACGGCGTTCAGGCCGAGGGCAAAGTGCGCGACCGCCACCGCGGCGATGGCGAGGCCGAACAGGACGGCGGACACCCAGTATCCGAGGGCCATCTTCTCGGCGACCAGGTCACCGGCCGCGGTGCCCAGCGCGAAGGTGAACAGCACGGCCAGCCAGTAGTAGGCCTCGCGGGGCACCGTGTCGATGCTGTGGATGGACAGCGTTCCCTCACGGCGGTACCAGATGGCGAAGACGACGGCGAGGGCGACGGCGAACACGGTCGTGCAGGTCGTCAGCGACACACCCAGGTTGTCGGTGAGGTTGTCGCTGATCAGCGTGCCGACGACGCTGATCAGGGCCACGGCCAACCAGTAGACGCCGGGCCGGTAGGCCTTGGTGCGGAACTGGACGACGAGGACCACGGCCAGCACCGCGCTCATCAGCAGCGACACTCCGGTCAGGCCCATGCCCAGGTTCGAGTTCAGGAAGTCCGCCGCGGTCTCGCCGACCGTGGTGCACAGCACCTTGATGATCCAGAAGTACGCGGTGACCTCGGGAACCTTGTTCCAGCGGAGGTGGTGGCCGGGGGCCGCCCCACTGCGGACATAGGCCCCGGGCGTCTCAGAAGTCTCAGTCATGAGGCCCGACCCTGCCAGCGGGACTCTGAACACATCCTGACTGCCTGGTGGCGGGTGCCGACGGGAACGAGCCGCGTGAACGTCGTTCAGAGGACCTTGCGGCGGGCCAGTACGGCCAGTGCCAGCAGCCCCGGGATCAGGGGCAGCCACACCGTCAGCAGCCGGTAGCCGAGAACTACCGACGCCGTCGCTCTGCCCGGCGCTCCGGCCAGCGTGAGGGCCACGGCGAGCGCCGCGTCCAGGGAACCGAACCCACCGGGCGTGGGCAGGAGCACGGCGGCGCTGCTCGCGGCGAGGTAGGCCAGCGCCACCTGGGCGGGGGGCAGCGGCAGTTCGAGGGCCTGGGCCACCGCGACGACCACGGTGGCGTGCAGCGCGGCGAAGGCCAGCGAGCCGCCCCACAGCGCGGCCGCACGCGCCGGGACCTCGTGCACGGCGCGGACGTCGGCCAGCACGGCCCGCAGTGCGCGCCGCAACGGTCCGCGCAGCAGTACCGCGGCCGTGACCAGCACGGCGAGCGCGATCGCGACCGCCGTCGCCGAGATGTGCGGCAGGCGCAGCAGGCCGGGGCAGGCCAGCGCGAGCACGGCGATCAGGAAACCGCGCGAGACGGCCCCGGCGGTGGCCTTCACGCCGAGGGCGGTCGCCGACCGGACGACCGGCAGACCGCACCGGGTCAGAAAGCGGAGGTTGACCGCGCCCGCGCCGAGGCCCGCGGGAAGCACATGGTTGGCGGCGGAGGCGGCGAACTGCACGGCCACCAGCTGCCGGGCGGGCAACGGCCGGGTCACCGCCCCTTGTTGGGCGAGCGCCGAACACACCCAGGTCGCCACGGTGGCGACGGCCGCCACCAGCAGCCAGCCGCGGTCGGCGACGGCCAGCCGGCCGACGCCGGTCGCGATCACCGGCCAGTGGCGCCGGCCGAGACAGACCGCGCCCGCCACCATGGCGAGGGTCACCGCGGCATGCAGGGAGACCCGCCTGCTCGCGGTTGTCACGGCTGTCGTCGGGGCGCCGGGCGGAAGGATGGTCATGTCACCCGCCTGCCTGCACGGCGGGGGCGACGTACACCATCAGATGGCCGACGCGGTGCGCTTCCCACGTGCTGGCGTACGCGGGTGGCTTCGCGTCCGGTGTGGTGAGCACGCCGACCGGGAGCCGCTGTCCGGCCCGCACCATGGCGTCGGCGGTGGTGTTGGCGTTGTGGCCGCCGGTGTCGACGGAGGAGCACCCGGCGTAGAAGGCGATCGGGACGTCCTCGTAGCCGGTCAGCATGCAGGGCGGCTTCACCCCCAGCCGGTGCAGCTGCGTCGCGGTGTCGGCCCAGTCCTGGTGGGAGACGGTAGTGCCATGCACGGTGTGCTCCAGCACCGCGAACTGCACCGCAAGATGTCCGGCCAGGCCGAGCGCCACCAGGGTGGCGGCCACCGGTCGCCGACCGCCGCCGGGCGCGGTCACCAGGTGGATCAGGGCGTCGGCGGCCGGGATGGCCAGCAGGATGTACACGGGCAGCAGGAAGCGCGGTGCCGCGTATCCGATCATGAAGAGGTACGGGAAGCCCACGATCGCGGCGCAGGCCAGCAGCAGCAGGCTGTTCACCCCGCGCCGGGCCTTGACGGCGATCACCGCTCCCAGGACGGCCACGACGGGCAGCGCGAACCACCACAGCATCACCGGCGGGGCGGGCATCGCTCCGGTGCAGGGACGGCACAGGACGCGCCCGCCGAGGCTGCGCATCTGGTCGCCGAAAGCTATGTTCCAGCCCAGGCCGCCCTGGATCCTGGACCCGTCGGAGAGCCGCTGGGCCAGGCCGCCGTAGCTGACGTACGCCTCGACGACCCACTCGCCCGCGCCGGCGACCAGACCTGCGGCAAGCGCCACCAGCAGCCTCGGCCGCCGCCAGCGGCGTACGCACACGACGAGGAAGAGCAGCGGCAGGGTCACATAGACCGCGTCGGTGGGCCGCATCAACGCCATCAGCGCGGCGCTCAGGCCCACGCCCCACAGCGCCGCCCGGTCGAAGCGGTCGGCCTGGACGCGCAGGAAGCAGCCGACGCAGGCCAGGGCGCCGATCGCGACCCAGTAGTTGGGCATGGCCTGCGGGCCGTAGAAGAGGGTCACCCAGAGCGTGGCGAACAGGGCGCCCGCCGCCGCCAGCACCCGCATCGGGAACAGCCCGCGCCAGACGCGCAGGGCCACGAACAGGCCGAGCCCGGAGAGCACCGCGAGATAGACGCGCAGCAGGGCGGTGGACGAGGACCAGGACACGATCGGTGCCACCAGCAGCGGCACTCCGCGGGCGCGCGGGGCACTGAAGAATGCGGCGGGGGCGTGTGAGCCGACCTGGCTGACGTAGACGGTCTCGTCCCAGCCGAGCCCCATGCCCGGCCGTACGAGGAGCAGTTGGGCCAGGGTGAAGGCGCCCGCGATCAGAGCCAGCCACTGCTGACCGTGCGGCCGCCTGGAGATGCGCCCCGTCGAGGTCGGACTGTGGCGATCGGCGCCGACGAACGGACGGTTCACAGTCTTGGCCATCATCCACCCTTCACCCTACAATCTGTAGGGTCCTCCACCCTACAAGACGTCGGGTGGAGGACGAAGTTGCGCAAAACACGGCCAAGTTACCGTGGATCGAGCGGGGACGCAGGGGATGTCAGGGACGCGGACCGAGGGGCACGCCCTGGTACCGCCCCTGGTCACACTCGTACGCCCCCACCACCCCCGCATCCCTACACGCTGTAAGGTGACGGACATGGCTCGCACAGGCCCCCACGGCAGAGCGGAACGACGCAGCGCCGGTGAGCTTGAGAGCGAGGTCCTCGCCGCCCTCTGGGCCACCGACGAGGCCCTCACCCCCGCCGACATCCAGGGTGAGATCGGCGGCAACCTCGCCTACAACACCGTTCACACCATCCTCAAACGCCTGTACGACAAGGGTCTGGTCCTGCGTGACGTCGACGGCCGACGCGGCGCGTACCGGCCCGCCAAGAACGCCGCCGAACTGACCGCCGAGGCCATGCACGAGGCGCTCAACCGGGGGCCCGACCCGATCGCGACCCTCCAGCAGTTCGTCACCGGCCTGAGCCCCCACGAGGAAGAGGCCCTGCGCGATCTCCTCGGGGGGAGCGGGATGTGAGGATCGACGTCTACATCCCCCTCATCCTGCCGCTGCTGCTGACGGCCGTCGCACCGCAGGTGGGCCTCAAGGTCTCCCCCGCGCTGGCCGCCCGGGTCCTCACCATCGCCGCCGTACTGGCCGCCACCGCCTCCACCTGGGCGCTGCTCCTGCTCGCCGCCACCCTGGTCAACGAGGCGCCGCACGTGGTCACGGAGACCGGCGAGGACGGACGGCGGCTGCCCGAACCGGTCCCGGTGGCGATCGCCGTGGCCGCGATCATGCTCCTGTGGCTGATCGGCTTCCGGCTCGTTCGCGCCCTGCGCGCCCACTACACGACCCGCCGCGTCCTCGAGCGGCTGTGCGAGGGGCATCCGCCCGACAGCGAACTCATCGTCGCCGCGTCCTCGACACCCCGGGCCTTCGCGATCCCCGGCACGCCGGGCCGGATCCTGGTCACGGCCGCCATGCTCGGCGCGCTGGAACCGGCGGAGCGGCGCGTACTGCTGGCCCACGAGCGCGCCCATCTCGCCCACCGCCACTCGGTACTGTCGACCGCGGTGACCCTGGCCGCCGCCGCCAACCCGGTGCTCGCACCCGTGCGCACCACCGTCGCCTTCCTGGTGGAGCGCTGGGCCGACGAGGAGGCCGCGCGGCGCGTCGGGGACCGCCGTACCACCGCCCGCGCCCTCGCCCGGGCCGCCCTCGTCTCCCAACGCGCCCGGCCGGGCTGCGCCCTGAGCTTCTCCGAACACGCGGTCACCCGCCGGATCGCCGCCCTGCAGACGACCCCGCCGCCGAACCTGTGGCCCATCGGCGTGGCCGTCCTCGTCCTCGGCGCCCTGCCAGCGCTCGGCGCACTGGACGCCACCAGCGATCTGCTCCGCCTGCTCGGCGAGAGCCTGCCGGGGTAGCGGAGGAGGCCTCAGGTCGCGAGCGTCCTGCGCTCGCGCAGGTGGGCGTAGCCCATGAGGCCGACGAGCAGCGCGAACAGCACGGCCGACGAACCCGCCGTACCGAGGTCGAGCCCACCCTTGGCGGTCGGCTTGGTGAGGAAATCGCCCGCGGTCGCGCCGAGCGGGCGGGTGAGGACGAAGGCGATCCAGAACAGCACCACGTTCGGCACCGCGGGGACGCGCATCAGCGCGACCAGTACCGCGAGCAGCCCGGCGACGAGCAGCGCGCCGCCCGCGTAACCGAGCCCGGAGCTGTCCGACAGGAAGTCGCCCATCGAGGTGCCGAGGGTGTTCGACACCAGGATCGCCGACCAGAAGAGGGCCTCGGCCCGGAAGGTCACGATGTCGCGGATGACGAACGTCATCCCGGTGAACTTCCAGACGGTGAAGATCACGGCCAGCAGCGAGATCAGGATCGCGGCGCCCGCGGGGTACCCGAGTCCCAGGCCCTGCGGACCCCAGCCCAGCGAGGTGGCCCCGTCGGAGAGGTACTTGGCGCTGGCGTCACGGTTCATGAAGTCGGACATCGTGGTGCCCGCCATGCTGGTGGAAAGGATCACCGTCCAGTAGAAGAAGGGGTTGTACCGGCGCGACCTGAGCTGTACGACCAGCGTGACCACGAAGACCAGGAACAGCAGGATCGTGGTGAGGAAGTAGCCCAGTTTGAGGGTCTGCGCGAACAGGTCGCCCGCGGTCTCGCCGAGTGTCGTCGCGGCGATCTTCATGATCCAGAAGGCCAGCGTCACCTCTGGCAGCTTCTTCATCACAGAGGTGCCGGGGTCGGCGACTTGGGGGTCGGCGACGAATTCCGTCTTGTCCAACGTTTGCTCCTGGGGGGTGCAACGACGTCCCCCCAAGGCCACGGCCGAAGGGGGCGCGTGTCCATTGGCTCAGTGTTGCGCATGCCTGCGCGCCACGCCGATCAACGTGGCAGCCGCAGCCTGAACGCATCCTGAACGCGCGATCATGCCTCCAGGTCGTTCCGCGCAGGCGTCCCTCTCAGGCTCCTGGTGATCCGGTACGGCTCAGTGCGCCGGTCGGGTGAGGAGCGCCAGGGCGCGGACGTGGGCCACGTGGGCGGTGGCGGGCAGCCGGGTGAGGAGTTCGCGGGCCCTGCGGGCGTAGTCGTCGGCCATCGCGTGCGCGGTGTCCAGGGCTCCGGTCCGCTCCAGCACGGCGCGGATCCGGCACAGGGCGAGCGCCGGTTCGGTCTCGTCGAGCAGGGCGTGGCGCAGCGCCGCGCGGCTCTCGGGGCCCGCACGCCGGTGGGCGATCAGCACGGGCAGCGTGGGACAGCGGTTGCGTACGTCGCTGTCGGAGGGCTTGCCCATGGCGGGCGCGGCGATCGGGTCGTACGGCAGCACGTCGTCGCGGATCTGGAAGCAGATCCCGAGGTGGTCACCGAAGTCGCCGAGCAGTTCCGTCGTCGGGGCGTCGCCACCGCCGAGGATGACGCCCACGCGGCAGGCGGCCGCCAGCAGCACGGCGGTCTTCGCCCGGGCCATCGCCACATACGCGTCGACGCCCAGCTCCAGGTCACCGCGCATCGCCAGTTCGTCGAAGGCACCCCGGCAGATCGCCACCCCGGCCTCGGCCTGCACGGCCACGGCGCGTGCGACACGGTCGGCGGGCACTCCCAGGCGACGGCACTCGGAAAGCGCCGCGAACCACGAGAAGAACAGGGCGTTGCCCGCGACGACGGCCTGGGCGGGTCCGAACTCGGTGTGGACGGCCGCGCGACCGCGCCGCTCCGTGTCTCGGTCGATGATGTCGTCGTGCAGGAGGCTGCCGACGTGCGCCCCCTCGATACCGACCGCGGCGGGCAGCACCGCGCCCAGCTCCCCACCCACCGTGAGCGCCGCGTGCAGAACGAGCGAGGGCCGCAGGAGCTTGCCCGGCGGGATCATCGCGTACCGGTGCACGGCGTCCAGCCCCGCCGAGCGCCCCGGCCACCGGCGAACGAACTCCGCCTCCAGAAGCTCCGCGAACTCGACGCGGGGCGACGGGGGGCAGGGCGGGGATCCGGGCTGGGGTTGGGGCACGGACTCGGGCTGGGCCTGGGGCAGTGCCTCGGGCCGCACCTCGGGTGCCTCGGGGTGAGCCCCGGGACGGACCTGGGGCTGGTCCTCGGGACGGGCCTCGGGACGGGCCTCGGGACGGACCTGGGGCAGGGCCTCGGGCCGCACCTCGGGTGCCTCGGGGTGAGCCCCGGGACGGACCTGGGGCTGGTCCTCGGGACGGGCCTCGGGCCGGGCCTCGGGACGGACCTGGGGCACGGACTCGGGCCGCACCTCGGGACGGACCTGGGGCAGGGCCTCGGGCCGCACCTGGGGCAGGGCCTCGGGACGTGCCTCGGGGTGAGCCCCGGCGTCGGCCGATGCGTCCTCGCTGGGCAGTTCGGTCATGGAGGCTCCCCCGTCACCCGCTTGCGTGAGCGTGGCGATGTACCCACCCCAACAGACCCGCCACCCCTCCGGAACGGCTCACGCTCATCCCGTGGCGGCACGCCCTCGCCCCGCTACCGGAGCTCGCGCTTCCACACCACCCGATCTGACGGTTTCGCGGCACGGACGCGACCACAGTCAGAGATAGTCGACCGGTCGTACAATTGCGTCATGGGACGAACCAGCGACGCCAGGGAGAAGATCCTCAGTGCCGCGCAGTCGCTCATCGAGCTGCGCGGCTACTCGGCACTGGGGGTGGCCGAGATCTGCAAGGCGGCCGACGTACCCAAAGGCAGCTTCTACTACTTCTTCGCGTCCAAGGAAGCCCTCGCCCTGGCCGTGCTCGACGAACACTGGGACGCCCAGAAGCGCGCCTGGACACGCGTCCTGAACAGCGACGAGGAACCCCTGCGGCGGCTGTACCGGCTGTTCGAGGAGACGGAGGCCGACCAGCGCGCCGGCCAGCAGAGCTGCGGCACCGTGTCCGGCTGCCTGTTCGGGAACCTCACCCTGGAGATGAGCAACCACACCGAGCCCATCCGCACCCGCCTGCAGGAGATCTTCGACGCGCAGGTCGAGATGGTCGAGTCGGTCATCACCGAGGCTCGTGAGCGCGAGGACGTCACCACCCTCGACAGCCGGGAAGCGGCACGGGCGGTGGTCGCCCAGTTGGAGGGGCAGGTGCTGTTCGCCAAGCTCTACAACAACACCCGGCGGCTCAGCCCCCTGTGGGCGAACTGCCTGGCCCTGCTCGGTGCCCGCGCCCCGCAGGAGGCCGTGACAGGCGCCTGACGCCCGCCACGACACCGTTCGGAGGGTTTCAGAGGGCGTTGACGTCGACGACCGCCTCGGCGAATGCGTCAGGGGCTTCCTGCGGCAGGTTGTGACCGATGCCCTTCAGCGTCCGGTGGTCGTAGGCGCCCGTGAAGTGACCGCGATAAGACGCGCCGTTTCCCGGCGGCGTGAAGGGATCCAGTTCGCCGTCAAGAGTGATCGTAGGCAGCGAGATGGCGGGACTCTCGGCAAGTCGCTTTTCCAGACGGTCGAATCGCGGGTCACCTTCGGCCAGACTCAGTCGCCACCGGTAGTTGTGGATCACAATGGGAACCCAGTCCGGATTGTCGAAGGCGGTCGCGGTCCGATCGAATGTGGCGTCATCGAAGTGCCACGACGGTGAGACGTTCTTCCAGATGAGTTTCGCGAAATCGTGCTTGTACTGTGCGAGGCCGAGCCGACCCCTTTCGGTGGCGAAGTAGTACTGATACCACCACGCCCATTCGGCCTGCGGCGGCAGCGGCGTCTTGTTTCTTTCGCGATTGGTGATGAGATAACCGCTCACTGAGACCAGGGCCTTGCAGCGCTCCGGCCAGAGCACCGCGATGATGTCGGCCGTCCGCGCTCCCCAGTCGAAACCGGCGAGGATCGCCTTCTCGATCTTCAGCGCGTCCATGAGCGCGATGATGTCGAGCGCGATCACCGACTGCTGGGCGTTGCGGAACGTCTTGTCCGAACGGAACCGTGTGGTGCCGTGACCGCGCAGGTACGGCACGATCGCCCGGTAGCCCGCCGCGGCGAGCCTGGGAGCCACATCGACGTAGCTGTGAATGTCGTAGGGCCAGCCGTGCAGCAGGACTACCGCGGGGCCGTGAGCGGGACCGGCCTCCGCATATCCCATGTTCAGCTCTCCGGCGCGGATCTGCTTCAGCGGGCCGAAAGAGGTGTGCGTTCCGGGCTCGGCCACCGGGGCCGACGAAGAAGCCGGGACGGAGGCCGATATCACCGGGAGCATCGGCAGCGAGGCTCCGGCTGTTCCAACGGTGAGAATCCGGGAAAACGTGCGCCTGTCTATGACGTTCACCTTTCTCAAGTACCGTCACCGCCTCGCCAGATGTTGTCGAAGGCCGCGTCTTCGATGCTTCGCCGTTGCCGTACCGCTTCCAGTTCAGTCACCGCGCCGTTGACGGCGGCCAGTACGGTCAGGACCGAGTCGTCGACGAGCCCCGCGGCCTCCTCGGTCGACTCGTCGTGGATGCCCACGGCGGCCGCGAGGACGGTCAGGATGGGCTCGCCCGAGGTCCAGCGTTCGTCCGCGTGGCTGCGGTCAGGCGAGTCGGCCGCTTCCGTACGGCCGCCGCCGAAGGGAACCCAGCGGTGGCGCGGCCTGGCGAGCCGTCCCTCCGCCTTCAGGTCCGCGTGATAGGCCGCGGACAGCCCACGGCCGCGGCGCCACAGCCAGTCGTCCACGGACTCGTACGGCGTCTGCCGCACCAGCGACGCCACGGCCCCGTCCAACAGACGGTCGCCCATGGTCCACTGCGCGCCGGGCACGATGCGGTCGTCCTCCAGCGTGATGGCCTGGGCCTCGATGAGGTCGACCAGTTCGGCTCCCGCGAGGGCCAGCGACAGGTCGCCCTGCTCGACGGGCCGGCTGGACGGGACGTCCATGGCGATCATCAACAGATCCCGCGGTGTGGTCATGACGGACTCCACGTCTGAGTCATCGGTGGCTGCCCGCGTCCGCGGCGGATTCCGTCGGTGCGGGCTGTCGTACCGGGGCGGTGGCTCGCACTACCACCATGTGGTGCGGGAAGCCGATGCGCAGCACGGCGGCGGCCGCGGCGGCCACGAGAACCACGGAAGCGGCCAGGAGCAGGGCCTGCCGGTAGCCGTGGTGGAGCAGGGGCGCGGCCACCAACGGGCCGAGGATCTGGCCGACGGAGTATCCGGCGGTCAGGAGCGCGACGGAGCGGGGGAACTCCAGGTGGGCCCCGGTGGCGAGGGCGAGGGTGCTGACCCCGATGAACGTCGCGCCGAACAGCACCGCAGAGACCAGGGCGGCCGGCGCTCCGCCGATCACGGCGGGCAGGGCGATGCCCACCGCCTGGACGACGAGCGCGGCGAGCAGCAGGTCGGGGCGGGACCAACGGCGCCCGAGCCGGGCCCACAGCGCGGACGAGGGCACGGCCGCCAGACCGACCAGCACCCAGGCGCCGCCGCCGAGCGGTCCCGGGGAGCTCTGTTCGATCGCGGCGACCAGGAAGGTGCCCGCGATGATGTAGCCGATGCCTTCCAGCGTGTAGGAGGCGAACAGGGCGGTGAACCAACGATGCGTGCGCGGCCCGCGGCTGGAATCCGCGGTGGCCGCAGTGACTGTGGTGGCCTTGGTGGCCTGTGTTGTCGTGGGAGGCGCTTCGGGACGGAGGTTCCACGAGGCGACGGCGAGGACCGCGGCGAGCGCGGCCGAGGCCCACCAGGCGGCCCGCCAGTCGGCGACGGGGCGCAGTACCAGGACGAGCAGACCCGACAGGGCGATGCCGGCACCAACCCCGCCGAACGCCCATCCGGGCAGGTGAGCCGGGTACTCCCGCAGGTGGCCGAGGAGCGAGCTGACCGCGATGACAAAGATCAGAGCGCTGGCAACCCCGGCCAGCAGCCGCAGCGCGAACCACGCGGCGGTGTCGTGGGTGGCGGGCATCGCGGCCAGGGTGCCGGTCAGCACGACGAGCGAGGTGCGCAGCAGGGCCCGCGACCGGACCACCGCGGGGGCCAGGATGCCCACGAGCGCGCCGACGAGATACCCGATGTAGTTGGCGGTGGCCAGGTTCGCGCCGGCGCCGGCGGACAGCCCCGCCCCGGCGTGCATCAGCGGGAGGATCGGGGTGTAGACGAAACGGCCGACTCCCATGCCCGCGGCGAGTGCCGCGGCGGCCCGGGCCACGTGCCCCCAGGGTGAATGCGGCGTGCCGGCGCCTCGGACCGGGGAGGCGCGCAGGGGTCGTACGCTCATGACGAAGTCCATGTCGGGTCGTGATCCTTCTCAGGTCCTGGTGCGTGCCAGGCACTGGTCCATGTCAGGTCCTGGTGCGTGCCAGACACCGCTCCATGCCAGATCCTGGTGCGTGCCAGACACCGCTCCATGCCAGATCCTGGTGCGTGCCAGACACCGCTCCATGCCAGATCCTGGTGCGTGCCAGACACCGGTCCATGCCAGGTCCTGGTGCGTGCCAGT
>NZ_JBEYFS010000175.1:0-9928 GCF_040634475.1 Streptomyces sp. NPDC007095 | reverse complement strand
AGACACCGGTCCATGCCAGGTCCTGGTGCGTGCCAGACACCGGTCCATACCGTCACTGCGCGGTGTCGGTCCGGCCCGGGTCGTTGGGGTGGGACTCGAGCGCGGTGACGTTGAGGCTCATCCAGGGGCGCAGCGGCAGTGTGCCGAGCACCTTCTCGTGGAGCTCGTCCTCGTCACCGGCACACCAGATGCCGATGCTGCGCAGCTCGCCGACCGGACGCCACAGCCGTGCCAGGTTGCCGGTGGCGGCCAGTTCCCGGGCACGGACCGCCTCGGCGGCGCGCCGCCGGTCGACCTCGTCCTGAGTGGTGCCCTCGGGGATCGTGGTGGTGATCTCGACCAGGAACTCTCGCATCGTCCTGCTCCGCTCGATGGGGCGTCCGGCGGCACCGGAACGCCGTGTGGGGTGATGGTGGCCGGCCGAAGGTCCGCTGAGGTCGTCCGGCGTCGGGCTTCCATGAGCTCCATCGTCCGCCTGCCACCAGGGCGATGCCACGACAGGCTTCCTCCCTGCTGGGAGGCGCGGCCTCGCACCGACGTAGCATGACCAGCGTGGAGTTGCGCCAACTGCGGTATTTCGTCGCCGTCGCCGAGGAGCTGAACTTCGGCCGGGCCGCCGAGCGCCTGCTGATCGCGGGCCCCTCTCTGTCCCAGCAGATCAAGGCGCTCGAACGCGACCTGGGCGTGCGGTTGTTCGATCGCGATCGTCGCTCGGTGTCCCTCACCGCGGCCGGCTCGGCCCTGCTCCCCCACACGCGCGCCCTGCTCGAGCGGGCCGAGGACCTCCAGCGGCGGGCCGGTCGACTGTCCGGATCGGAACCGGTACGGCTCGGCTACGTCAACTGGCTCCCGTCGGACCTCGCCGCCCGTACCGCCACCGTGGCCCAACTCCACCTCGACGCATGGGTCGCGCCCTCGCACACCCAGGCCGCCCGGGTCGCCGCGGGCGGTCTGGACCTCGCGGTGTGCTGGGTGCGGACCGAGGACCTGGAAGAACGCGGCCTGCGTGCCCGGCTCATCGGCGCCGACCGGCTCTACGCCGTCGCAGGCGGCGACGACACGAGCGACGTGGCCGCCCGGGACACCGCCGTCCTCCTCGACGACGACACCACCTCCTGGTCGTCCTGGAACGTCTACGCCGAAGAACTGGCCCAGGACACCGGGGCCCGCGCGGTACGCATCTCCAACGGCGGCATCACCGGACCGGCGTTCTTCGATCACGTCCGTCGCTGCAGCCGCCCGGTGATCAACTCTCCCAAGGGCCAGACCACCCCGCTGCCGCCCGATCTGGTCCAGCGCCCGGTCACCGCGCCGGAGATCTACTGGACCTGGTCGCTGGTCTGGCGCGAGAGCGAGGACCGCCCGGCCGTCCTCGCCGTCGTCGACGCCCTCTGCGACGGCGTGGGCGACCTCGGCATCCGCACCCCGGGCGCCTGGCTGCCGGTCGGGGATCCGCACCGGTAGGGGCACCGGCCCACTGACCTGGAGTGGGAGGCCGCGCCTACCAGCAGGGAGGATTTCGGTCCCGACCAGACCCCTGCCGACCTTTGACTTCTCCTCTCCACCCCGCCTAACTTCCAAATAGTCGACCGGTCGGCTAGTAGCGAATCAGCGATCGGTCAGGAAGCCCCGCTTCATCGCGGAATCACGGAATCACGGAACTCGGAGAAGATCACCATGAGCTCTCAGAACCAGAAGGTCGCCGTCGTCACCGGAGCCTCGCAGGGCATCGGCGCGGGCCTCGTCGACGCCTACCGCAAGCTCGGGTACGCCGTCGTCGCCACCTCGCGCACGATCGCTCCCGCCGACGACGCGGGCATCGTGACCGTTCAGGGTGACATCGCCGACCCCGCCACCGCGGAACGCGTCATCGCGGCAGGCGTCGAGCGGTTCGGCCGTATCGACACCCTGGTCAACAACGCCGGCGTCTTCGTCGCCAAGCCCTTCGGCGACTACACCCAGGACGACTACGCCACCGTGACCGGCGTGAACCTCGACGGCTTTTTCCGCATCACCCAGCTGGCCGTCGAGCACATGCTCGCCCAGGGCGGCGGCCACATCGTCAACGTCACCACCAGCCTGGTCGACAACGCCGACTCCAACGTGCCCTCCGTACTCGCCTCGTTGACCAAGGGCGGCCTCCAGTCCGCCACCAAGTCCCTCGCCATCGAGTACGCCACGCGCGGCATCCGCGCCAACGCCGTTTCGCCGGGCACCATAAAGACCCCGATGCACGCCGAGGAAACCCACGAGGCCCTCGCCGGGCTGCACCCGGTCGGCCGGATGGGCGAGACGAGCGACATCGTCGATGCCGTGATCTACCTGGAGAACGCCCCGTTCGTCACCGGCGAGATCCTCCACGTCGACGGCGGTATGAGCGCCGGTCACTGACGGAACACGACAAGGGAAGAATCCTGATGAACAGCACGACGGACAGCGACTCGGAAGCGATCCTGCGCGGCGTCCTCGACCAGTGGAAGGCCGCCGTCGACGGGCACGAGCCGGACCAGGTCGCCGCCCGGTTCACCGAGGACGCGATCTTCCAGGGGCTGCACCCTTACAGCGCCGGAAGGCCGGGCGTCGCGGCGTACTACGCCTCCCAGCCCATCGGCATGGCCGCCGCGTACCGGATTCTCGAGACCAGACGCCTCACCGACGACCTCGTACTCGGTTATCTGAGCGTCGACTTCTCCTTCACCGACCGCCCCACCCTCAACGTCAAACTCGGCGTACTGGTGCGACGCGTGGGGGAGTCCTGGTACATCAACCACTACCAGGTGTCACGGCTCGAGTAGCCCGGCTCCCTTACAGGGACTTCACCCAAGCCGCGGTGTCCCCGGGGCGGCCGAAGCGAAGCGTGTCGAGGGGCGCGAAGCGGGGGTCGCCGGTGCGGCGGGTGATCTCGCGGCGCCGGTTCGCGTGCTGGGACCAGGCCCACCGGACGGGGTGTTCCCGGCTCAGCCAGCCGGTCCAGGTCTCCCTGTTGCCGCCGAACAGCGGCTCGCGCGTGACGGTGCGGCGGACGGAACGCCGCAGGACGCGGGGCAGGACGACCCGTTTGGGATAGTCCAGCCATATCACCGTGTCGGCCCGGTCCCACATCAGGTCACGGACCTCCGGATAGCCGATGGAGTCGATGACCCAGCGGGGTTCGGCGGTGATCCGCAGCACGTCCTCGCTCAGCTTCTCGTTCACGGCCCACCCGGCGCCGGTGAAGTACAGCGCGTCCATCTCGTGGTACGGCAGTCCGAGGCGGCCGCTCAGGCCCCGGGCGAGCGTGGACTTACCCGCACCGGTACTGCCCACCACCAAGATCCGCCGCATCCCCGCACCCTAACCGAGCCGCACCCCACCGCGAGAAAGGGGTGGTCAGCGGACCTGCGCGGCGAACGCCTCGTACGCCGGCTCGTCGAAGAGGACGAACGTGACCTCCTCTACGGCCGTCTGCGTGGCCCGTACCGTCTCCACCGCGATCCGGGCGGCGTCGTCCATCGGCCACCCGTAGATACCGGCGGAGACGGCCGGGAAGGCGACCGTACGGGCGCCGAGTTCGTCGGCCACCTTCAGCGACTCCCGGTAGCAGGAGGCGAGGAGTTCCGAGCGGTCCTGCTCATGGCTGAAGACCGGGCCGACCGTGTGGATCACCCACCGTGCGTCCAGCTCGCCCGCGGTGGTGGCGACCGCACGGCCCGTGGGCAGGCCCTTGCCGTAGTGCGAGGCGCGGAGCTTGCGACAGTCGGCGAGGATGGCGGGGCCGCCACGTCGGTGGATGGCCCCGTCCACGCCTCCCCCGCCGAGCAGCGACGAGTTCGCCGCGTTGACGATCGCGTCGGCGCTCCGACGGGTGATGTCTCCCTGGACCAGGGTGATGGCGGTCATGACGGCCTCGGCTTCCTCATATGCGGTCTTCGATCCTCTCCGCATCGCGCTCCGGCCGCCACGCGAAAACCGATGGTCAGACGACCACTCCGTCGATCTCGAAGGTCTGCACGGACGCGGCGGAGAAGGCCGCCGTCAGCGTCTTGCCGCTCAGATAGGTGTCCGAGTGGGCGGTGTAGAGGTCGCCGCCGCCGGAGGTGACGGTGTTCCAGCGTCGTACGAGTCCGCCGCTGCCTCCGGTGACCTGGCTGAACTTGGACAGGTCGAAGGTGAGGTTCTGCGCGGCGCCGGAGTTGACGGCCACGATGACCAGGCGCTTCGCGCTCGCGTCGTAGGCCGCTGCCGCGTATCCGACACCGGTGTCGATGATGGTCATGCCGGGGCGGATGTGCCGGCTGAACTGGGCCATCACGTAGTACTTGGTCTGGACGGTCGTCGGCTGAAGGGTGCTCTGGTCGTAGGCGATCATGGCCCAGCCGGTGCTGGGGTCCATCACCTGCCAGTAGACCCACGCGGTCGGGTGCAGCCAGCGGAAGTCCAGGCAGAGGTTGCTCGCCAGGGTGAGGCCGGTGGCGTCGGAGTCGCCCGTCTCGGAGTTCCACAGCCGCTTGCCCGCCGTGGTGACGACGTCGGTGTAGAGGAGGTCACGGCGACCGCCCGAGCCCTGGTACCCGTGCACATTGACCCGGTTGACCTGGGCTTTCGTGGTCGAGCTGAAGGAGTTCCACGTCGTGCGGGCCAAGTCGTAGCTCGTCTCGTCGGACGCGGAGACCAGCGTGCCGGTCAGACCGCGCTTGTCGAGCTCGCTGCGCAGATACGGGAGGACGGCCGCCTGCACGGTGGCGTCCATGTGGCAGCCCTCCTGGGTGCCCGTCGCCGTCCACCAGCTGGAGGAGGGCTCGTTGAACGCGTCGACGGAGCTGAAGCTCACACCCCAGTTGTTCTTCGCGTAGAGCGCCACCGCGGCCAGGTGGGAGGCGTGTTGACGGTAGTTCCAGGACTGGAGGTTGTTGCCGCCGTCGGACGCGCCGGACGGATTGTGGTTGAGGCACATCCACCACATCGGCGAGTTGGCGAACAGCTCGCTGACGGCGCCGCGTTGGGTCGCCTTGACCAGGGCCGCCCGCTGGTTGGCGTCTGCCGTCCAGTCCCAGGCGGAGGAAGTGGGGTCCTCGTTGTTCCAGTCCTGCCAGTACCCCTCGATCTGCTTGAACGCGGGGATGTTGGCGGAGGCGACCATGCTCGCGCCGCTCACGGTGTTCCAACTGGACGCGCCCAGGTTGTAGCGGGCGATGTTGAGGCCGAGGCCCGGCAGCGTCTTGCCGCCGTACGCGACGGACTTGGTGGTGAAGAAGATGTCGGCGAAGTCGTCCCGGGCGCCGAACACATTGGCCCACCAGGCGAGGGAGGTGCCCCAGCCCTCCCAACTGCCGTACTTCGTACCCGGGTTGACCCCGACGGTCGCGTCGGCCCGAGCGGTGCCCGTGGCCAGCGCACTGCCGAGCAGCGCACCACCCGCCGCGGCCAGCACCGATCTGCGCTTGATCATGTGGAAGTCTCCTGTCACGGTCATGCCACGGCCCCATCGCATGATCGGGCCGGGGCGGGACGTTGTCGAGACGCGTGACAGCGCTTTCTTCCTGTGAAACGAGGTACGGATGTGACGGCTTGCGCCGCCCCTGGTCAGGACTGGCGGCCGCCCCTGGTCAGGACTGGCGCAGGCGCCGCCACACGGCCTTCGCCGCGTTGTGCCCCGACATGCCGTGCACACCGGGGCCCGGCGGGGTGGCCGCGGAGCAGATGAAGACGGCCGGGTGCGGCGTGCTGTACGGGAACAGGGAGAGCCTGGGGCGCAGCAGGAGCTGGAGTCCGGAGGCGGCGCCGCAGCCGATGTCGCCGCCCACGTAGTTGGCGTTGCGCGCGGCGAGTTCGGGCGGGCCGGCGGTGGCGCGGGCCAGTACGCGGTCGCGGAAGCCGGGCGCGAAACGCTCCAGCTGCCGCTCGATCGCGTCCGTGAGGTCACCCGTCCAGCCGTTCGGAACGTGTCCGTACGCCCAGAAGACCTGCTTGCCCTCGGGGGCCCGGGAGGGGTCGACGACGCTGGGCTGCACCGTGATCAGGAAGGGGGCGTCCGGCGCCCGGCCCTCGCGCGAGGCCGCGCGCAGGGCGGTGGCGATCTCGGCGCGGTTCGCGCCCACCTGCACCGTCCCTGCGGTGCGTGCCTCTTCGGCCGTCCAGGGAACGGGGCCGTCCAGGGCGTAGTCGACCTTGAAGACGGCCGCCCCGTAGCGATAGTCCTCGTAGTACCGCCCGAAGCCCGCGATGCGGGACAGCGCGGCGGGTGAGGTGTCGAAGACGTAGGCGCGGGCGGGCGGCAGGTCGTCGAGACGCTTCACCTCGTAGTCGGTGTGGACGGTGCCGCCGAGGTCCTTGAGGTACGCGGTGAGCGCGTCGGAGAGGGACTGGGAGCCGCCGCGCGCGACGGGCCAGCCGCGGGCGTGCGCGGCCAGCGCGAAGACCAGGCCGACGGCGCCGGTGGCGATGCCGTCGAGCGGGGCCATGACGTGGGCGACGAGACCGGCGAACAGCGCCTGGGCCCGCTCGTCGCGGAAGCGCCGCATGAGCCAGGTCGAGGGCGGCAGCCCTGCCAGACCGAAGCGGGCGAGCGTCACCGGGTCGCGGGGCAGGGCGGTCAGTGGCAGGGACATGAAGTCGTGGGCCAGCGTGTCCCACTTGGGGAGGAAGGGGGCGACCAGTCTGCGGTACGCACCGGCGTCGCGCGGGCCGAACGAGGCCGCCGTCTCGGCCACGGAGCGGGCGAGCACCGCCGCGGTGCCGTCGGGGAACGGGTGCGCCATCGGGAGCTTCGCGTGCAGCCACTCCAAGCCGTACCGCTCCAGGGGCATCGCTCGGAAGGCGGGTGAGTTGATGCCGAGGGGGTGGGCCGCGGAACAGGGGTCGTGCCGGAAGCCCGGGAGTGTCAGCTCTTCGGTGCGGGCGCCGCCGCCCACGGTGTCCCGTGCCTCGAACACGGCTACGGAGAAGCCACGGCGGGCCAGCTCCACGGCAGCCGTCAGTCCGTTCGGCCCCGCACCCACCACGACCGCATCGAGCATCGACGGCACCTTCGGACTCCTTTGTCAGCCGACGGCCACTGGACATCAGGATATGCCGGGGGACTGACAGCCTTGATGGCGCGGGGGGTTGGGAGACCGGGAGTCGTCCGGCGGATGGGGGCTTTCGGCAAGGCATTGTTGCCCGACAGCACCGGCCATCGCCGGTGGCGGCCGACACCGGGTTCGTGGAGCCGCCCGGGGGGCGGGGCCTTCAGCGGGCGGGGGCCGGGGTCATCGGCGGGGTCTGGGGCCGCCGGGTCCGGGGCCGCCGGGTCCGGGGCCGCCGAGTCCGGGGCCGCCGAGTCCTGAGACCTGTCGGGCCTTGGCCCACCGAGTCCGGAGACCTCTCGGGCCTTGGCCCACCGAGTCCGGAGACCTCTCGGGCCTTGGCCCACCGGGGTCCGGGACCCGCCGAGGCCGGAAGGCCGCCGGGATCCGTAACCTGCCGGGGTCCAAGGGCCGCCCGGCTCCAGAACCCGCCGGGGTCGGAAGGCCTCCGGGGTCTGAGACCGCCGGGGTCCGGGGTTCTTGGGCCCGCGGTTCTTGGGCCCGCGGTTCTTGGGCCCGCGGTTCTTGGGCCCGCGGTTCTTGGGCCCGCGGTTCTTGGGCCCGCGGTTCTTGGGCCCGGGGTTCTTGGGCCCGGCACCGTTGAGTCCGGCGGCCGCCGCGTCGGAGGCGGTCACACGTCGGAGGCGGTCACGTCGGAGGCGGTCACATTTGGGGCGGTCACATTTGGGGCGGTCACATTTGGGGCGGTCGCATTTGGGGCGGTCACATCGGAGGCGGTCACGTTCGGGGCCGTAGGTCGCCCACCGGCCCCGGCCGTCGTCGGCCTCGGGCCGCTCGTGCGGCCGTCGGCGCCGTCAGGCCTCCGTCTCCCCCTCCGCCGGAGCCGTCGGGCTTCTGCCGCTGTCAGCAGCGGCAAGTTCACTCGGGGCGTCGGCGGCCAAGCGGCTGCCCCCGCGCAGCCATCGGTACCGCCGGGCTCCCGGCGCTCTGAGCGGCGGCTGGCTCACGCGGCCGTCGGCCCCTCGGGCCTCTCACTGTCCCCGGGATGGGCCGCTGCCACGCACCGCCCTCGAAACCTCAGGCGCCCCGGGACACGCGGCCACTCGCGTGGCCGTCGACCCGGTCCGCCTTCTGCCATCCGCATGACCGGCCGTCGCGCGCCGCCGTCGGTCCAGACACCCGCCCACCGCCCTCAGAACCGACAGCCTCAGGCCGCTTCCGGAACCGTCGGGCTCCCGTTGCCGTCGGCGACGGCAAGCTCGTACTTCTTGGCCCCGGCCAAGCCCATGCGGGCGTCGGTGGGGTCAGAGGCCGGCGGTCAGCAACCCCCGTACCCGTCGGGCCGTGGCCTCGTCGCGGGCCGCCGTGAAGGGGAGGGTGTTGCCTCCCGTGATGCGGAAGGGTTCGCCGGTGAGGGTCAGGTGGGCTCCGCCCGCCTCCTCGACGAGGAGCAGGCCCGCCGCGTGGTCCCAGGCCGCCTCCCAGGAGAAGGCCGTCGCGTCCAACTCACCACGGGCGACGGCCAGATATTCCAGCCCGGCCGAACCGCAGGGACGCGGCCGCACGCCCTCGGTGCGCAGTCCGAGGAGAGCGCGCTTCTGCTCGTCGGTGGTGTAGTCGGGGTGGGAGGTGGCTATCTCGAGGTCACGGCCGGGCGTGGGCGCCCCCGGGCGCAGCAGTTCGCCGTCGAGGCGGGCGCCCCGGCCGCGCACGGCGACGGCGAGCTGGTCGCGGGCCGGGGCATAGGTCCAGGACGCTTGGACGACCCCGCCCACGGCGAGCGCGACGAGCGTGCAGAAACCGGCGTCGCCGTGGACGAACTGGCGGGTGCCGTCGACCGGGTCGACGATCCAGACCGGGGCCTGTCCCTGGATCGCCTCGTACGTCGCCGGATTGGCGTGGACCGCCTCCTCGCCGACCACGACCGAGCCGGGCAGCAGCTTGGCGAGCGCCTCGGTGAGGTACTCCTCGGCCTTGCGGTCGGCGTCCGTGACCAGGTCGTGCGGGCCGCTCTTCTCGTCGACCTCGTCCGCGGTCAGCTGCCTGAAGCGCGGCATGATCTCGGCGGCGGCCGCCTGCCGGACCGCTTCTTCGACGTCGGCCGTGCGGTGCGCGAGAAACTCGTCGATGGTTTCGATGTCTTCGATCATGGCTCCATGACAACACGCGCCACTGACAATCCCCACCCCTCCGGTGTACTCCGGGCGGAATCGCCGTGAATTCCCGGAGCGTGCTGATCAGCGCCCCACCGCGTACCCCTGCATCCCCCGCGGATTCGCCGCCGCGGACAGCACACCCGTCTCCGGATCCCGGGCGACCGCGCACAGCCGGCCCTCGGACCAGGCCTCGGCGACCTGGACGTCATGGCCGCGACGGCGCAGCTCCTCGATAACCGCCTCGTCCGTGCGGGACTCGACGGTGAGGCTGCCGGGGCGCATGCCGCGCGGGTAGAACGAGCCCGGGAAGCTGTCGTTGTGCCAGTTCGGGGCGTCGATCGCGCCCTGGAGGTCGAGCCCGCCGCGTACCTCGGCGCGCAGCGCCACGGCCAGGAAGAAGTGGGTCTGCCACTGGTCCTGCTGGTCGCCGCCCGGGGTTCCGAACGCCATGACCGGGACTCCGTCGCGCAGCGCCAGCGAGGGTGTCAGCGTCGTACGGGGACGGCGGCCGGGTGTGAGGGAGTTGGGCAGCCCCTCGTCCAGCCAGGCCATCTGGAGCCGGGTGCCGAGCGGGAAGCCCAGCTCGGGGACGACCGGGTTGGACTGGAGCCAGCCGCCGCTGGGGGTGGCGGCGACCATGTTGCCCCAGCGGTCCACGACGTCGAGGTGGCAGGTGTCGCCCCGGGTGCCGCCGTCCCGGGCCACCTCGGGCTCCCCCGCGTCCCTGGCGACGGTGGGTTCGCCCGCGCCCGGCACCGCCAGCGCGTC
>NZ_JBEYFS010000174.1:21161-26112 GCF_040634475.1 Streptomyces sp. NPDC007095 | reverse complement strand
GGCCACCTCCTCGCCGCCCGCGACTACACGGAGGTATCCGGGGGCGAACTGCGACATCTTCCCGGCGCCGACGATCGTCGCCGTGAACGAATGCTACTGCGGGGGCCACGGGCCGCGGCGCCGGGTCCGAGTCGCGGGCGACGCGCGCATACATCTCCTCGGCGAGCGAGAAGACGTCCCGGTGCCGGAACCGTACGGCGGTGCGGTCGGTCACCCCGTGCGCCTCCAGACCCGCCGCGATCTCCAGAGGGTCGACGGCGCGCTCGCAGAGTTCACGATGCCGGTGCATCAGCGCCTTCACGGGGTCCACGGCGCCGCGGCGACCACCGCCGAGGGATGTGTGCGCGCCCCCCGGGTCGCCGACGGAGTCGCCCCCCGGGTCACCCCCGGCGTCCCCGCGTGCACCGCCCGAGCCGTCCCGTACGAGTTCGCTCATCACGCGCCCTCCCCCGCGGACAGCGGAGCTGTGGCGCGCACCGGTGCCCCTGCCGCCCAGCGCGGTTGTCCCGTGGCCATGAGGCGGGCCTCGGTCCACCGGCCGGGTACGTGGGCCTCGGCCGTCACGCCGAACGGCAGGGGGTCTCCCGCGTCGTCCACGACGAGCCGCCGGACCGGGGAACGCGAGACGATCTCCAGGTAAATGCCGTGAAATGCCGTGATGTTCTGCTCGACCGTGAAGAGTTCGAGGGCTCGCGCGCGGGCCGCCGCGCCCAGGCGTGCACGCCGTTCGGGGTCGCGCAGCAGCGCCACGCATGCCTCGGCGAGCGCCCGCGGATTGCGCGGCGGCACCACCAGCCCCGTACCGCCGATGACTTCGACGACCGCGCCGACGTCCGTGGACACGGTGGCGCGGCCGCAGAACATGGCCTCGACCAGGCTGATCGGGAAGCCTTCGACGACGCTCGAGAGGACGACCACGGCGCCGGACGCGTACGCCTCCGCGAGGCTCGGGACCTCCGGGTCGCCGATCTCCTCGAAGGACACCGGGTTGTCGCCGACCGCGTGCACGCCCTCCGCCTCGTCGGGGAAGAGCTGGGCGGCCAGCGCTTTGCAGTGAGCCACGTACAGCGCGCCCTCCGGCCCGTCGGCGGGTGCGCCGACGATCCGCAGCCGGGTCTTCGGTGCCTCCTTGCGGACCTCGGCGAAGGAGTGCAGCAGAGAGATCAGGTCCTTGGCCGGCTCGATGCGTCCGACCCAGACCAGGGTGTCCGGCCCCGCGCATCCGGAGCCGTCGGCCCGCTCGCCCACCTCCGCGAAGCGGGCGGCCTCCATTCCGGGGTAGACGGTGCGCAGTTTGGCGCGGTCGGCGCCGCAGCGCTCCTGCCAGCGGCGCGCGTGGGTGTTGCCGGGCGTGATGAGCGCGGCCCGGCGGTAGACCTCGGCGGCCAGCGCGCCGTGGAAGGCGGCGAGCAGCGCCCGTACCGCGGGGGACTCCTCGGCGGCGCAGGAGGCGAGGTAGTGCGCCCGCAGCTGCACGCCGTACTCCGTGACCAGCAGCGGCACCCCGGCGAAGTGCAGGGCGAGCAGGCCGGGCAGGGCGGCCTCGCCACCGGCCGCCGCGTGGCAGAGGTCGACCGAGCCGAGCCCGTCGTCCTCGTACCAGTCCAGCGAGAGAGGGCGCAGGGCGCGCTCGATGTGAGCGACGACGGACAGCAGGTCGAGCACGCGCGCGGTACGCGCGGCACGCAGTGCGCCGGGCGCACGACAGGCGCGCTCCAGGGCGCGCACGGCCCCTTCGGAGCGCAGCGCCCCGACCAGCCCGCCCTCGTCGCGGGCCAGTTCCGCAAGCCCGTACAGCGCACTGCCGAAACGGTCCGCCTCCACACCGCCGGAGGCCTCCGCACCGCCCGGGGCCTGAGAGCCGTCGAGGATCGCCGGCGCGGCACACACCGTCGCCACCAGCTCCCCGAAGCACTCGGCGAACCGTCGACGCGCCCGTCGCCCGTGTACCACGCCGTCGTCCTCGGCCGTCCACAGCGGAGCCGTCCGCACCCGGCTGACCTGCGGCGGCAGCTGGATCCAGCCCTCGTCCTCCTGCCGCTCGCTGCGGCTGAGCGCGTAGATGTCGAACTCGTGCTGCCCTAGCCCGCGCACGAGCCGGTCGCACCAGAGTCTGGCGTCACCGCTCACATACGGATAGCCACCCTCCGTAAGCAGTCCGATGCGCACCAGTGCACCCCCGATCTCCCTATGGGGAGCCGCCGTTGACCCGGCGGCTCGCAGCGGGAAGAACGTATGCGTACATGGCGGTGGCGCGACGGACGGTTGTCCATCGCGCCACCAAAAGGGGTGAACGGTCGTAACTTTCCCGTGCGGGTCGCGTTCTGTCGCGCTACGAGATCAAGCAGTCACGTTGCATCACACCGTCGTCAGCTGCCTCCGGACCGTCCGTCGCTGTGCCGCGACCTCCGGATCCAGTGCGGGTACAGCGGCCAGCAGCTGCTTGGTGTACGGGTCACGCGGAGACTCGTACACCTCGTCGGCGGGTCCGTACTCGACGATCCGGCCGCGTCGCATCACCGCGACCCGGTCGCTGACCTGGCGGACGACCGCGAGGTCGTGCGCCACGAACACGAGCGCGAGCCCGAGTTCCCGCTGCAGTTCGGCGAGCAGGGCGACCACCTGGGCCTGGGTGGTGACGTCGAGCGCGGAGACCGGCTCGTCGCAGACGATGACGCGTGGGTCGGCGGCGAGCGCCCGGGCGATGCCGACGCGCTGGCGCTGTCCGCCGCTGAACTCGTGCGGGTAACGGTCGTAGTGCGCCGCTTCGAGCCCCACGCGCTCCAGCAGTTCCCGTACGCGCCCCCGGATGCGCCCCTTGTCGTCTTCCCCGCGGGCGCGCAGCGGATCGGCGATCGACTCGCCCACGCTGCGGCGCGGGTTGAGGGAGGAGACGGGGTCCTGGAAGACCATCTGGACGTCCGGGCGCACGCCTCCGCCGGGCTTGATCTCCCCCGCCGTGGGCTCCAGCAGCCCTACGAGCATCCGTCCCAGGGTGGTCTTGCCGCTGCCGCTCTCCCCCACGATCCCGAGGGTCTCGCCCCGGTGGATCGTCAGCGACACATCGTCGACGGCCGCGAACGCCTTCTTCCCGCGCCCGAATTCACGCCGCAGGCCGCTCGCCTCGAGAACGACCTCCTCCGTCGCCTCGGAGCCGGTGCGCGGCACGTCCACGCGGGGCACCGCGCCGAGGAGCTCCTGGGTGTACGTCTGCGCGGGCGCCCCCAGGACGGCACCGACGAGGCCGTGTTCGACGGCCCGCCCGTGCCGCATGACCAGGATCTCGTCGGCACTCTCGGCGGCGACGCCCACGTCGTGCGTGACGAGGAGCAGGCCCATTCCGGTCTCCTCGCGCAGGGTGTGCAGCAGGTCGAGGATCTGGGCCTGGACGGTCACGTCGAGGGCCGTGGTCGGCTCGTCGGCGATCAGCAGGTCGGGTTCGCAGGCCAGCGCCATCGCGATCAGCGCGCGCTGGCGCATTCCGCCGCTGAACTCGTGCGGGCGGGAGCGCGCCCGGCGCGCGGCCCCCGGGATGCCGACGCGGTCGAGCACCTCGACGGCACGCGCGCGTGCGGCGCGCCGGGAAGCCTTCACGTGCGCCCGGTACACCTCGGCGATCTGGTCGCCGACCGCGTAGTACGGGTCGAGGGACGACAGGGGGTCCTGGAAGACCATGGCGGCCTTCCCGCCGCGCAGCCGCCGCAGTTCGGCGTCGGACGCCTCCTGTACGTCGATGCCGGCCACGCCCACCGAGCCGCCGACGTCGGCTCCCGTACCGCGGTGCAGCCCCAGGAGGGCCGAGGCGACCGTGGACTTTCCCGAGCCGGACTCGCCGACCAGCGCCAGGGCGGCGCCCTGCTCCAGGCTGAAGGAGAGGCCGTCCACAGCGCGCAGGGACCCGAACTCGACCGTCAGATCCGTGACGTCCACCAAGCTCATACGAGCACCACCCGTCGGTCGGCCACCGCGTACAGCACGTCCGCGACGGCGTTGGCGATGACCACGAAGAAGCCGATGACCAGGACCATGCCGACGACCACCGGCAGGTCGACGACGTTCACCGCGTGCACCAACTCCTGTCCGATGCCGGGCAGTCCGAAGAGCGTCTCGGTGAGCACCGCGCCGCCGACCGCCGAGCCGACGTTGTTGGCGTTCAGCGCGATGATCGGCGCGAACGCCCCGCGCAGCGCGTGCCGCCCGATGATCGACCGCTCGCCGACGCCGTACGCCCGGAAGGTCCGGATGTGATCCTCGGCGAGGGTCTCCAGCATCGCGGCCCTGGTCAGCCGGGCGAACGCGGCGGCCTCGATGAGGGCGAGGGAGAGCCAGGGCAGCAGCAGGTTCCAGGCCCACTGTTCCGGGTCGTCGGTGAGGCTGACGTACTGCGGGAAGGGCAGCAGTTGCAACTGGCCGCAGACGACGATCATGAGCACCAGGCCGATCACGAAGACCGGCGTGGCGACGCCCGCGAGGGTGATGCCGGTCAGCACACGCTCGGTGAGCCGGCCGCGCCGCCACGCGGAGAGGATGCCGGTGCCGACGCCGAGGATCAGCCACAGCACCATCGCGCCGAACACGAGGGACAGACTGACCGGCAGCTTCGCCAGGATCAGCTGGGTGACCTGGGTGTCGCCCTGGTACGACAGGCCGAGACAGGGCGCCGAGCAGTGCTCCATCGAGGTGCCGGTGGAGAAGTCCTGGCCGACGAGGATGCCCTGCAGGAAGTGCCAGTAGCGCACGTACAGCGGGTCGTCGAGCCTCAACTGCTGGGCGACCTGGTGCACTTGTTCCGGAGAACAGCGCGGGCCGCAGGTGATCTGGGCGACGTTGCCGGGGGTGGCGTAGAAGACGACGTAGACGATCACCGAGATGGCGAGCAGGGTGATCACGGTGCCGACGGCGCGGCGCAGGACGAATCCTCCGAAGCCGCTCATGCCTCGGCCTCCTTCTT
>NZ_JBEYFS010000174.1:0-21062 GCF_040634475.1 Streptomyces sp. NPDC007095 | reverse complement strand
TGGTGTTCGCGTCCGCCGTGGCCTTCTTGGTGTTCGCGTCCGCCGTGGCCTTCTTGGTGTTCGCGTCCGCCGTGGCCTTCTTGGTGTTCGCGTCCGCCGTGGCCTTCTTGGTGTTCGCGTCCGTCTTGGCCTCCCGCTTGCGGCCCGTGCCGACGCGCAGGCGCGAGGCCGCGCGCGGGTCCAGGGCCGTACGGACACCGTCGCCGAGGACGGTCAGGGCCAGCACGGTCACCAGGAGCGCCCCGGCGGGCAGCAGCAGGTACTGCGGGGCCGCCTGGTACCAGACGTCGGCGGCCGTGAGCATCTGCCCCCAGGACGGCGTCGGGGGCTTCACTCCGACGCCGAGGAAGGACAGCGCGGCCTCGGCGGAGATGTTCATGGGTACGAGGAGCGCGGCATAGGTGATGACGGGGGCGGCCAGTCCGGGCAGGAGTTCGCGGCGGGCGATGCGCCAGGTGTTCCAGCCGCTGAGCCGCGCGGCGGAGACGTAGTCCAGCCCCTTGAGAGTGAGGGTCTGGGCGCGCACGATCTTCGCGGTGTTGCCCCAGGCGATCAGGCCGATGACGAGCGCAACCAGCAAGGGCCGCGGGAAGCTGCTGGGCACGATCGCCAGCAGGGCCAGCGACATGATCATCAACGGCATCGCGACGAAGATGTCGGTGATCCGGCTCAACAGCTGATCGATCCATCGGTTGCCGAGTGCGGCCGCGACGCCCACCACGACACCGACGAGGACCTGTACGACGGTCGCCCCCAGCGCGACTCCCAGCGAGACCCGGGCGCCGTACACGAGCCGGGCGAAGAGGTCGCGGCCGGTCTGCGGCTCGACGCCGAGCCAGTGGTCGCCGCTGACGCCGCCGAACGAGCCCACCGGAACGCCGCCGCGCGCGGAGTCGATCAGGGACGGGTGATAGGTGGTCGGATCCTGGCCCTCGATCGCCGTGAGCAGCGGGGCGGCGAGTGCGAGCAGGACGAGCAGCGCGACGACGGCCGCCGCGACGAGGGCGGCGCGCTGCGTGCGCAGCCGCCGCCAGAACTGACGGGCCCCCGAGGCCCCCGGGACGGACGCGGGGTCCGTCCCGGGGGCCTGAGAGGCGACGATTGCCTCGCTCACGGCGCTACTTCACCGCGACCTGGGAGATGTCCAGCACGCCGGTCCAGTCACTGATCACGATGCTCTTGACCGCGCTGCCGTACAGGCGCTTGTAGACGGGGTGGAACAGCGGCACGGTCAGGGCCTGCTCGCCGATCTTCTTGTCCAGTGCGCCCCAGCGCTTGGCGGCCTCGTCGAGATTCGTCAACTTGTTGATCGCGTCGATCTCGTCGTTGACGGACTTGTCGTTGAGGAAGCCGGTGTTGAAGTTCGCGCCGTCCTTGACGATCTGACGGCCGTCGAAGATCGGGGCCAGGAAGGGACCGCCGGAGGGCCAGTCGGCACCCCAGTGGGCGAGGAAGAAGCCCGGCTCGCTCTTGACGCTGTGGATCTTGTCCTTGTAGTCGTTGATCTCCAGGCCCTGGAGCTTGACCGTGATACCGGCCTTCTTCAGGGCGTCCTGGAGGGCCGTCGCGATCTCCGGGCTGGTTTCGAAGTCCTTGTCGTTGGAGTGCGTGAGGGTGACGGTGATCCCGTTCGGGTGACCCGCCTCCTTCAGCAGCTCCTTGGCCTTGGCCGGGTTGCCGGACGCGCCCGCCGGAAAGTGGTCGTAGGGCGTGTAGCCGAAGGACTTCTGGTTCGGCAGGTACGTGGTCGCGGCCTCGGCCAGCGACGAACCACCCGCCGCGTTGATCACCGACGAACGGTCGACGGCGTACGCGATCGCCTGCCGCACCTTCGGGTCGTCGAACGGCTTCACCTTCGGGTTGAAGGCGATGTAGTTGGTGTAGCCGAAGTGCCCGGTGCCGACGCGCGCCGCCAGCGCCTTGTCACCCGTCACCTTGGCCAGCTCGGCCGGACCGAGGTTGGTGTCCGTGGTGACGGCGGCGGCATCCGCGCCCTGGGACGCGGACAGCCGCTGGTTGATCACGGAGGAGTCCAGGCCCGACCGTACGTCGATCTTGTCCGGGTAGGCCTTGCGCTCGGCGTCGGTCGCCGCGGACCAGTACGGGTTGCGCTCCAGGGTGATCCGCTCGCCGTCGTTCTCGTTCTTGACGACCTTGTACGGGCCGGAGGAGATCGGGTGCTGCTCGTACTTCGTGCCGTTGTCCTTGGCCTTCGGGACGGGCGTGAACTGGGTCTGCGTGGCGAGGTAGGGGAACTCGCCCTCGGGCTTGTTGAGGTGGAAGACGATGGTCAGGTCGTCCGGGGTCTCGATCGAGGCGAGGCCCTTCTTGTCCTTGTACGGCCCCTGGTAGTCGGCGCCACCGATCAGCCAGTCCCGCAGGTAGGGGGCGCCGCCGGAGAGCTCGGCCGCGAAGGAGCGCTCGATGCCGTACTTGATGTCGGCGGAGGTGATCGGCGTGCCGTCCTCGTACTTGAGGCCCTTCTTCAGGGTGTACGTCCACACGGTCGCGTTCTCGCTCGGGCGGCCGGTGTCGGTGGCGAGGTCGGGGACGACCTTGGCGCCGGCGGCGCCGCTCTCACGGTTGCGCGTGGTCAGCGTACGGAAGACGAGGGAGGGGACGTTGCCGCCGCCGGAGGTGTAGAGGCGCGCCGGGTCGAAGTCCTCCTGCGGGTTGGCGTTGAGGACGGTGAGCGTGCCCCCCTTCCGGGGCTTGGAGTCGCCACCGGCGCCCTTGGCATCGTTGTCCTTCGGCCCGCAGGCGGCCGCGCCCGCTGCCACGACCAGGGTGACGGATGCCGCGGCCACGCGGCGGGCTATGACGGACGGTTGACGCATCGGAAGACGACCTCTCGAATGATGAGACGGATTGACGAGGAGTGAGACGGAAGCGAACGGACGTCTGCCCCGGCGCCAGGTCGTCAAAAAGGTCGCGAAGTCGGAAAATCGATGACCAATACGGTCACCTACGGTCACGACGGAAGCGGAAGCACGACGCACGCGCCAAGGGCGGGCGTCAGCGACAGTGGATGTCTGCCACGCAGAGCGCGGTCACACCAATCAGCGCCAGCTCGATGGCGGCGCGACGGACGGCATGACTAGACCACATGCGCAAAAATATGAACGAACTTTCGGAGCATGTCAACGTGGCCCCAGTGGCCCCCGCGGCCCCTCCGTCAACTCCCCGGGTAGGGCCAGGGGTTGGCCCGACAGTGGATTCCGTCATGGTCGAGGAACTTGGTCTGCTGCTGCATGACGGGCGCGAGCTCGCCGTCCTTGTCGCAGGTGACATGGCCGTATCCGAGGCGGTGGCCGACCTCGTGGTTGATGAGCATCTGCCGGTACGGGTGAATCGCGTCACCGTAGGTCTTGGAGCCCTGCGCCCAGCGGTACGCGTTGATCATCACGCGCTCGGTGGAGGCCGAGTCGCACGACACGTTGTCCTCGGTCGTGTCCAGCCCGGACTTGGCGCACCACTCGGCGGTGGTGCCGGGGCTGGCCAGCGTGATCACGAAGTCGGGCTTGCCGGTGTAGATCCGTTCGAAGGTACGGGCGCCGTTGTGGGCCCAACTCCGTTTGTCGTTCAGCGTCTTCTGCACGGCCTGCGCGAAGAGAGTGGCGTCGAGGCCGAGACCCCGCTCCACGTCCACCCGGTACGTGTACTTCTGCCCCTTTCCGGGGGCCTTGTCGAACCCGGGGACGGCGTCGAACTTCCCCGAGCCCTTGAGGGTGGCGCTGAGCGCGTACTTCACACCCATCTTCTGGTCGTACGTCAGCGGTGTCGCGCTCGGCGTCACGGACGGGGTCGACCCGGTGCCCCCGGGCGAGGCGGACGGGCGGGCGTCCAGTCCACCGCCGGCGGACTGCGTCTGCGCGGTGGCGTCGTGCCGCCCGGCGGCCACCTGTCCGGCCACCACTACCGCGAGCACGGTGGTGACGGCGGCCGCGGCGATTCCGGTGAACGCCCGCCCCTTGACGCCCTTGCCCTTCTCCGCCTCCTCGGTCCCCGGCTCGTCGCCTCCGGCCCTGCGCCCGTTCTCGCTCTCGCTCTCGTCGAAGGCGTCGACATAGGCCTGCCGGAGCCCCGGGCCGGGCCCGAGCCCGGCGTCGGCCTCCTGCCGCTGCCGGGGGATGCGCGGTCCGGGTGCCCCCTGGGGCATGCCTTGGGGCGCCCCCTGCGGCATGGCCTGAGGCCCGCCGTCCGCGGCCCCCGCCGTCCGCGGGTCACCTCCGAACGCGCCCCAGCCACCGCCGGGTTCACGCTGCTCGGGGTGTCCCGCACGCGCCTGGGGCACCCCTCGCACGGGGGTGCCGTCCGGCGACCGCGGCACCTCACGAGCGGGCGTACCGCCGGTCATACGAGGGATGCCGTGCGCGGGCGTCCCATCGGCGAACCTCGGGACACCGTGCGCGGGAGTCCCGTCCGGAAGACGCGGCACACCGTGCGCCGGAGTCCCGTCCGGAAAGCGCGGGACAGCGTGCGCGGGGGTCCCATCCGGAAAGCGCGGCACACCATGCGCGGGGGTCCCATCCGGAAAGCGCGGCACACCGTGCGCCGGAGTCCCGTCCTGGAGACGCGGAACGCCCTGCGGCGGGGTCCCGTTCGCCATCCGCGGGATGCCGTGGGCCGGCGTGCCATCGGGATAACGCGGGACACCGTGCGCGGGGGTCCCGTCCGAATAGCGCGGCACACCATGCGCAGGGGTCCCGTCCGAATAGCGCGGCACACCATGCGCGGGGGTCCCGTCCTGGAGACGCGGAACGCCCTGCGACGGCGTCCCGCTCGCCATCCGCGACACGCCGTGCACCGGAGTCCCGTCCTGGGGGCGGGGAGCTCCGGGCAGCGGAGTGCCGCTCGGCGCGGGGCGTCGAGGCCCCGGTGGCTGTGGGCCCAGGGGGCCACGCGTGGCCCCCTGCGGCGAGGTAGCCGCCGGACCCGTACCCGGCGCCACCTCTTGAGCCGTGCCCGGTGCGGCACCGGGCGCCGGAACCCTCGGCATCTCCCCCGCGTCGCTCTTACCGGCCCGCCCCCGGCGACTGTGACGTCCCACGCCCCGCCTCAGCTCCCCGCGTCCGCGCCGGCGGGGAAGGTCAACTCGCCTGATTCCGCGAGGAGTTCGCGGAACGCCGAGGCCACCGTCTCCGGGTACTCCATCATCGCGACATGCCCCGCGTCCGGCAGCGACAGCAGCCGGGAGTCGCGGAAGGCGCGCGCCGCGCGGCGGGCCATGCGGTAGGCGACGAGCTGGTCACGGCCGCCGTAGACGAGCAGCGTCGGCGCGAGCACCCGCTCGGCCTGGCGCCACAGCCCGTGCTGGCCGCCCAGCGTGTACGCGTTCACGAGGCCGCGCGACGAACGCGCCATGGCGTCCCAGAAGTAGGGCAGCGCGAGCCGCCGCTCCATCTCCTCGACCGCGTCGCGGAACCCCTCGGGCGTCACCATGCCGGGGTCGCCGTAACAGAGCGCCATGACCCCGCGGACGCGCTGCTCGGCGCTCCAGTCCTTGGTGAGCCGGGTGAACAGCCGCGCCACCCCCGGCACCGAGAGCAGCGCGGTCGGCCACGCGGTGCGCTGCGCGCGGATCTCCGGGAGCGCGGGCGAGATCAGGGTGAGCGTCTCGACCAGGTCGGGGCGTACGGCGGCGACGCGCGTCGCGACCGCTCCGCCGAGCGAGTTCCCGAAGAGGTGCACGGGGCCGCGCTCGGCCGCGTCGAGATAACGGATGACCGCGCGCGCGTGCCCGGTCACCGAGTAGTTGCCGTCGTCCGGCGGCGGCGAGTCCCCGAAGCCGGGCAGATCGAGCGCCTCGCTGTCCACGAGCCCGTCGAGCAGCGGCATCAGCGCCGACCAGTTCTGCGAGGAACCGCCCAGCCCATGGACGTACAGGGCGGGCGGCAGTCCCTCGCGCGAGGGTGGTCTCGAACGCACGGTCAGCGTGATCCCGGGCAGACCGACCGATCGCAGGCGCTCCCCCTCCGCGACCCGGACGGTCCCGACCCTCGGCGTGACGGTGGTGGCCAGCGCGGCGGGCAGCTCGGTCGAAGACATGCGGCAATGTTACGAGACGATCACGCAGTGGTTCATGTGTTCGCTGTCACAGATCGTGCGCGGATCGTCTAGCGCCTCGATCGGGTGTCTCCTAGGCTTCGAACGAGGGCACTCATACGTACGTCAGGATCCGAACCTCAGGAGCCGTACACCAGGAGCGCACTCGCACCGCTCGGGAAGAGGAACCATGACAGTCGACCCGACAGACCCCGAGACCTTCGACGACCGGTTCCGGGAGATCGTTGACCCGGAAGCCCCGGAGGCGGATCTCGCCGAGCAGCTCAGCGAACTGGATCCGGCGGACGACATCGACCCGGAACCCCCCGGTGACCCCCTCAACGCCAACGAGGCCGACCTCGCCGAGCAGGCCAGGGTCGTCCGGCTCAACGAGGACGACTACAGGGGATGACCACATGTGACCGGACCCCGCCGACCAGCGGTATCCGGCACGGCTTCACGCCCTTCTCACCCTGTTCGTCACCCTCTGTGTCGTTATCGCACGCGTCCGGTCCGTGAAATTCTGCGCTCGCACCGCGCACAGCGGGGTTACCGAAAAGTACGATGGCGGCGCGGCGCACACCGCATGTGGACAATTTTGGGAGGCGGCGTGACAGCCATCGAGCAGACAGAGGCGGCACGCCCGCGGGGCACTCGCCTGCCGCGCCGTGCCCGACGCAACCAGCTCCTCGGCGCCGCCCAGGAAGTATTCGTTGCGCAGGGGTATCACTCGGCCGCCATGGACGACATCGCCGAGCGCGCGGGCGTCAGCAAGCCGGTTCTCTACCAGCACTTCCCGGGCAAGCTCGACCTGTACCTCGCGCTGCTGGACCAGCACTGCGAGTCCCTGCTGCATGCGGTAAGGACGGCGCTCGCGTCCACCACGGACAACTCGCTGCGCGTCCGCGCCACGATGGACGCCTACTTCGCGTACGTCGAGGACGACGGCGGCGCCTTCCGGCTCGTCTTCGAGTCCGACCTGACGAACGAGCCCGCGGTCCGCGAGCGCGTCGACAAGGTCACGCACGAGTGCGCGGAGGCGATCTGCGATGTCATCGCGGAGGACACCGGTCTCTCGCGTGCCGAGTCGATGCTCCTCGCCTCGGGCCTGGGCGGCCTCGCACAGGTGGTGGCCCGCTCCTGGCTGCACAGCGACCGCAGCGTCCCGCGCGACCAGGCGGTGCAGCTGCTGACGTCACTGGCCTGGCGGGGTATCGCGGGTTTCCCGCTGCACGGCACCGATCACCACTGACGCACGACTGACCGTCTCTTTGTTCCCGTCCGCTGTTCGCTCTTGGCGTTCTCGGCCGGAACGTGCACGTCCCCTCACCGGGCTAATGTGTGCAGCGTACGGCGCGGAGAGACGCGCACATGACTGACCGTCGGAGGGACAAAGCCGTGGAGGTCAAGATCGGCGTGCAGCACGCGCCCCGCGAGATCGTTCTGGAGAGCGGTCAGACCCCGGAAGAGGTCGAGCGCGCGGTGTCCGAGGCGCTGGCCGGCAAGTCGCAGCTGCTGAGCCTCGTGGACGACCACGGCCGCAAGGTCCTGGTTCCGGCCGACCGCCTCGCGTACGTGGAGCTCGGCGAGCCCACGCAGCGCAAGGTGGGATTCAGCGCGCTGTAGTTCATGCGTGCGAAGGGGCCCGGTGACACTGTCACCGGGCCCCTTCGCACGCATGCGCGGAACAGGCCCCTCCGCGCACATCGCGCCGGGCCCGTACACGTGGTCTCACCACCACGGATGGAGCACAGAACATCCACAGGGGAGGATTGCGTTCCGCGCCTCGGGGGTAGACCCGCTACGACCGATTTGCACCGGCCGTGCGGGAGGGACCCCCACCATGTTGTTGGAAGCGCTCGGCGCCGCGATGCTCGGTCTCGCCCTGGCATGGTGGGCGGCGTACCGACTGCCGCACCGACTGCCGAGCCGCGGCCTGGTCCTGTCGACCGGTGTCGCCGGAGCCCTGTTCGGGGCCTTCCTGACGCACACGGCGCTCGGATCCGGCCACTTCCTGGTCATCCTCGCCGGCGCCGCGATCGTCTGCGCCGCGCTGCTGTCGCTCCTGCTGCGCCCCGCGGAAAGATTTCGCCGCCGCTCGGCGACGGCGTGACCGAAGCGGGCGACGGCGAAACTCCTGAGGACGACAAGCCCCGAGACAGTCCGGGAAACCGGGGAGACCGGGTCTAGGCAGCCAGGCCCAGTGCCGCCATCCGCTTGGTGTGGGCCTCGGTGATCCGCGAGAACATCCGGCCGACCTCCGCGAGGTCGAACCCGTCCGCCACACCGCCCACGAGCATCGTCGACAGCGCGTCGCGGTCCGCGACGACCCGCTGTGACTGCGACAGCGCCTCGCCCATCAGCCGCCGCGCCCACAGCGCGAGCCGACCGCCCACGCGCGGGTCCGCGTCGATGGCGGCGCGCACCTTCTCGACGGCGAAGCTCGCGTGCCCGGTGTCGTCGAGGACGCTGAGCACGAGCCCGCGTGTGTCGGCATCGAGGCGTGCGGCGACCTCCCGGTAGAAGTCACTGGCGATCGAGTCGCCGACGAACGCCTTGACGAGGCCCTCCAGCCAGTCCGAGGGGGCCGTCTGCCGGTGGAAGCCGTCGAGCGCGGCGACGAACGGTTCCATCGCCTCGGTCGGCTCCGCGCCGACCGCGGCGAGCCGGTCCCGCAGCCGCTCGAAGTGGTGGAACTCGGCCGACGCCATCTTCGCCAGCTCCGCCTTGTCACTGAGCGTCGGGGCCAGCTTGGCGTCCTCCGCGAGCCGCTCGAACGCCGCCAACTCGCCGTACGCGAGCGCTCCGAGCAGGTCCACGACCGCGGCGCGGTACTGGGGGTCGGCGGCGGCCGTGTCCCACTTCTGCGCGGCGACTCCGGTGGCCGCGGGGGTGGTCTTGTCGGTGGCCTCGGCGGACTGGTCAGCGGCGTTGTCAGGCGTCGTCATGAAGCGCACAATAGCCCGCTCGACGCAACAGGGAAGTCCCTGGTCAATCAGTGTGACGACGACTACGTGACCAAATCGGCCATCGCATATGCGCGATTCCGGGGTATGGTGGTAATGCGCCCGGCGAGTATTCGACGGGCCGCACGAATGAGGATGCCCGGTCGGTGGCCCGATCGGCTCCGACCCGACAGCCCTCCTCGTCCGTACGGCACATTGCGTACGACATCCGGAGGGAACCCTCAGCGGTACGAGAGCTCGAGCGTCGGCAGTGGTCCCATGCCACTCGGCCCGCCCGTCAAGAGCGGCCGACGTCCCCGGCACGGTCCCCGACACGACCCCCGCGCTCGCCTCGCACCGCGTACACAGAAGAGGCAGCACCCTGACTACGACTTTCCGAGAGCTCGGAATCCTTCCCGAGACGGCCGAGGCCCTTGAAGCCGTCGGCATCATCACTCCCTTCCCCATCCAGGAGATGACGCTCCCCGTAGCCCTTTCGGGCTCCGACGTCATCGGCCAGGCCAAGACCGGCACCGGCAAGACGCTGGGCTTCGGCCTCCCGCTCCTCGAGCGTGTCACCGTCCCCGCGGACGTCGAGGCGGGCCGGGCCCAGCCCGAGCAGCTCACCGACGCCCCGCAGGCCCTCGTCGTCGTCCCGACGCGCGAGCTGTGCACCCAGGTGACCAACGACCTGCTGACCGCCGGCAAGGTCCGCAACGTACGCGTTCTCGCCATCTACGGCGGCCGGGCGTACGAGCCGCAGGTCGAGGCCCTCAAGAAGGGCGTCGACGTCATCGTCGGTACCCCGGGCCGACTGCTGGACCTCGCGGGCCAAAAGAAGCTCAACCTCAAGCACATCAAGGCGCTCGTCCTCGACGAAGCCGACGAAATGCTCGACCTGGGCTTCCTGCCCGACGTCGAGAAGATCATGAACATGCTGCCGGCCCGCCGTCAGACCATGCTGTTCTCGGCGACCATGCCGGGTGCGGTCATCGGTCTCGCGCGTCGCTACATGTCGCAGCCCACGCACATCCGCGCCACGGCGCCGGACGACGAGGGCGCGACGGTCCGCAACACCGCGCAGTTCATCTACCGCGCGCACAACATGGACAAGCCCGAGCTGGTCGCGCGCATACTGCAGGCCGACGGCCGCGGGCTCGCGATGGTGTTCTGCCGCACCAAGCGGACGGCGGCGGACCTCGCCGACCAGCTCCAGCAGCGCGGCTTCGCCTCCGGCGCGGTCCACGGCGACCTCGGCCAGGGCGCCCGCGAGCAGGCCCTGCGCGCGTTCCGCAACGGCAAGGTCGACGTCCTCGTCTGCACCGACGTCGCCGCCCGCGGCATCGACGTCGAGGGTGTCACCCACGTCATCAACTACCAGTCCCCCGAGGACGAGAAGACGTACCTGCACCGCATCGGCCGTACGGGCCGCGCGGGCGCCAAGGGCATCGCGATCACCCTCGTCGACTGGGACGACATCCCGCGCTGGCAGCTCATCAACAAGGCGCTGGACCTCGGCTTCAGCAACCCGCCGGAGACGTACTCCACGTCCCCGCACCTCTTCGAGGAACTGAACATCCCGGCCGGCACCAAGGGTGTCCTGCCGCGTTCCGAGCGCACCCGCGCCGGCCTCGCGGCCGAAGAGGTCGAGGACCTCGGCGAGACCGGCGGGCGTGGCGGTCCGCGCGGCCGCGGTGGCCGTTCGTCGGCGCCGGCGGCCGTGGAGCGCGAGCATGAGCGCCCGGCGCGCACGCCCCGCCGCCGTCGCCGTACGCACAACGGTGCCGCGCTGGAGGAGACGTCCACGACACCGACTCCGGAGGCGACCACCGAGCCCGCCGCCGCGGAGGCCACCGAGCCCCGCACCCCGCGCCGCCGTCGCCGTACGCGCGCCGGGGGTACGGCGGAGACGGTGGCGGCTGCCGCCACGGTCTCCGAGCCGTCGGTGAGTGAGGCCCCGCAGGCCGCGGAGACCGCGGTCGCCACGGCCGAGGGCGCGATCGAGGCCACGCCGGAGGACGCGGTCGCGAAGCCGCGTCGCCGTCGGACCCGTAAGACGGCGGAGGCCGCTCCGGCCCCGGTCGAGACCGTGGCCGTGGTCGCGGAATCCGCGCCCGTCGTGGAAGCCGCGCCCGTCACGGAGGTTCCGGCCAAGCCGGTTCGTCGCCGGACCCGCAAGGCCGCCGAAGCCGTCGTCGACACGGCCGAGGGCGTGGTCGAGGCCGCGCCGGAAGCCCTCGCCACCAAGCCGCGGCGTACGCGGGCCAAGGCCACGGCCGAGGCGCCCGCCGAAGCGGCCGTGGACAGCGCGGAGGCGGTGGCGGCCAAGCCCGTCCGTCGCCGCACCCGCAAGGCCGTCGCGGAGACCGTCGAGGCGGCGATTCCCGCCCAGTCGGCCGCCGTTGACGAGCCGGAGGCCAAGCCGCGTCGGCGTACGCGCAAGGTCGTGGAGCCCGCGGACGCGGCGCCGGAGGCGGCAACGCCCCGTCGGCGTACACGCAAGGCGGCGGCTGCCGCGGAGCCCGCGGAGAGCTGATCCTCAGCCCGATGGCCCGGTCCCACGTACGGTGGGGCCGGGCCATCGGCGTTCTCCCACCCCCCGGTGTGTTTGTTGCCTGCGGGCCGGTGGGGGCTTCTCGCGCAGTTCCCCGCGCCCCTGAGGCAACGGGGCCGCGCCCCGGTGCCCCTATCGGCCGTCAGCCGGACGACTACGGACGGGCGGGGGATCCGGGGCGGAGCCCCGCCCGATAACCTCGGGGCATGAGCAGGCCCCCCTCCTTCGTGCCGCCCGCCGGTGTCCGTGCCTACCGTCTCCGCACCGCCCGCGGCGAGTTCGCCGCGCTCGACGCCGCGCCGCAGGCGCAGCTGAAGGGAACCGCGCTGCTGCTGCCGGGTTTCACCGGCAGCAAGGAAGACTTCATCGCGCTGCACGAGCCGCTCGCGGCGCGCGGGTACCGTACCGTCGCCGTGGACGGCCGCGGGCAGTACGAGAGCGACGGTCCCGAGCACGACGAATCGGCCTACGCGCAGGCCGAGTTGGCGAAGGACGTGCTCGCGCAGGCGGCAGCACTCGGCACCCCCGTGCACCTCGTCGGCCACTCCCTCGGCGGACTGGTCGCCCGTGCCTCCGTCCTCCTCGACCCGGCCCCCTTCGCCTCACTCACCCTCATGGCCTCGGGCCCCGCCCAGATCTCCACCTCCCAGCAGCAGCGCGTCAAACTGCTCCGCGACGCCCTCGCCGTGATGGACATGGCCCAGGTGTGGGACGCCATCCAGGCGATGGAACCGCCGGAGGAGACCGACACCGGTGATCTCGACGGTGGGCTGGACGACCGCGAGGACCTGCGGCGACGCTGGCTGCGCACCCGACCGGCCCAGTTGATCGCGACGGGCCGTCAGCTGTGCACGGAGCCCGACCGCGTCGCCGAGCTGGCCGCCGTACGCCTGCCCAAGCATGTGCTGTCCGGCGCGTTCGACGACACCTGGCCGGTGCCGCTCCTGGACGACATGGCCGTACGCCTCAAGGCGCGGCGCACGGTCGTACGAGGAGCCGAGCACTCCCCGAACACGGACCAGCCCGAGCGGACGGCCCTCGCCCTCGCCAAGTTCTGGGACCACACGGACCAGTAACCGGGGGGCGGACCGGTAACCGGGGGGGCGGACCAGTAACCGGGGGGCGGACCGGTAGGAGTTAGTACTGCGCCTGCAAGTGCTCCCAGAAGCCGTCCCGCAGCGCGCGGCGCAGGTCCGCCTGGCCCCGCAGGGAGTACTGCAGCAGCCCCTCGGCCTCGACCAGCAGATCCTGGTCGACCGAGCCGGGCAGGTAGGGGTGGCCGGGCAGCAGCTCCACCAGCGCCTCGCGCCCCCGCGCGGCCAGCCACTTCGCGGCGATCTGGGCGCCCACGAACCGCACGTCCTCGCGGGTGGGCCGGCTCGCCGCCGTCGGGTCGTAGGTCGCGGAGGTGCGCCGGGACACGTACGGCTTGAAGAATTCGAGGTCGAACGTGCGCTGGCTGTCGACCTCCCACAGCAGCGGCTCGGCCTGGTTGCGGCCCTCGGGCGCCTCGATGCCCCAGAGGTGGACCCGCGCCCCGTACCCCTGCGCCGCCTCGACCGCCGACACCAGGTCCTCGTCGCCGCCGAGCAGCGCGGCGTCGCTGATGGCGCGGTGCCGGGCGAGGGACTCCAGGTCGGAGCGGATGAGGGAATCGACGCCCTTTTGCTGGTTGTTGGCGTTGAGGTTGCCCAACCGGACCTTCACGTCCGGGAGTTCGGCGATCGACTGCTGTTCCGCGGTGTGAATACGACGGCGCGCGCCGTCGTACCAGTAGACGCGCAGCAGCCTGCTGTCGGCGAAGATGGTGCGGGCCCTGTCGATGAGCGCCTCGATGAGGCCTTCGGCGTCGAGGTCGAAGGCGCGGCGGTCCTCGGTCCCGGCGACGAGCCGCCCCGCGGCCGCGTACAGGTATCCGGCGTCGACGAAGATCGCATGGGTCGAGGGCGTCTTCGCCACCTCGGCGAGCATGCGCTGGAGCAGCTCGTTCGTGCGGTCGATGCGGGCGCCGAGCGCCGCGTGGTCGTCGTTCATCACCTCCATTGTCCCGGCGGTCACGCTGCGAACACAACCGGTCCCTTTCAGTCTCCTTCAGACTTCTTACTCGACAGTAATTAGGTTCTCGAAAAATTTCCTTAGCGTAGGGAATGTTTGTAACACGCATCCCGTTGAATACGAACGGAAGCGGGAGCACCGACGCCTCGCGCACCACACACCAGTAGTTCTCCTCAGGAGGATGACCAGACGAAGGGAGAAGCCCATGCGCTTCGAAATCATGCGACTCGACGATGTCGACGGCACGCCCGTGGACACCACCGTCGTAGACGCCGCCTCCGTCAACCGGATCGTTCAGCAGGCCGCCGCCATCGGGCAGCGACTGTGGATCCGCCCGGCCGAATCGTCCGCTTCATAACAGTTCAGAGCAGTTCGAAGCAGTCACGGAGCAGTTCACCTCCGGGCGGACGCCTTCAGATTTCAAAGCCCCGTACGGCACGATGCCGTACGGGGCTTTGCGCGTTCTCACAGGCTCACAGTCAGCTCGCCCGGATCACCTGGGTGATCCCGTTGATGATCTGCTGCACGGCGATCGCGGACAGCATCATGCCCGCGAGCCGGGTCACCAGCACGACACCGCCGTCCTTGATGACGCGGATGATCAGCAGCGAGTAACGCATGACCAGCCACAGGACGACGTGGATGGCGAGGATCGCGGTCCACACGGACACCTGCGTGGCGACGGTGTCGGCCTTCTGGACCGCGAGGATCACCGACACGATCGCCCCGGGGCCCGCGAGCAGCGGCATGCCGAGCGGTACGAGGGCGACGTTGACGTCCTTGGTCTGCTTGGGCTCGTCGGTCTTGCCGGTCAGCAGGTCGAGGGCGATCAGCAGGAGCAGCAGCCCACCCGCGATCATCAGCGCGGGCACGGACACATGCAGGTAGTCGAGGATCTGGTGGCCGAGGAGGCCGAAGACGGCGATCACTCCACCGGCCACGCAGACGGCCTGGAGGGCCATCCGCTTCTGCACCTTGGCGGGGCGTCCCGCGGTGAGCGCGAGGAAGATCGGGGTGATCCCGGGGGGATCCATGATGACGAAGAGGGTGAGGAAGAGGGAGCCGAAGACGGCGACGTCGAACATGAGTGTGTGAGGCCTTGCGAAGGTGGGGAGATCGGCGCGGCGAGATCAGCCGCCACCGCTGGGGAAGGGCGTTCCGCCGGGCGGAACGGAGGCACACGACGGCCTGCGTCGGGCGCTTTGTCGAGCGCTTTGTCGAGCGCTTTGTCGAGCGCTTTGTCGAGCGCTTTGTCGGGCGCTTTGTCGGGCGCTTCGAGGAACCCGGGGCGTGAAGGCGGGCGTCAGGCTCCGCCGGTGCCCGGCACGGGGAACGCCCCGGTCGCCCGCCGGGTGATCTCGCCGTACACCTCGGGGTCGGTGGTGAACTCCCCGAGCACACAGGTCTTGCGGCTGCCGTGATAGTCGCTGGACCCGGTGGCGAGCAGTCCCAGGTCGGCGGCGAGGCCGCGCAGCCGGGCGCGGGTGGCCGGCTCGTGGTCCATGTGGTCCACCTCGATGCCGTCGAGGCCGGCGGCGGCCAGGTCGGCGATCGCGGACTCCGGCACGGTCCGGCCGCGCTTGGCGGCGGCCGGGTGCGCGAAGACGGTCACGCCGCCCGCGGCCTTGACGAGGCGGATCGCCTCGAAGGGGTCGGTCTCGTGCTTGGGCACGTAGGCCCGCCCGCCGTCGGCCAGCCAGTTCTCCGTGAAGGCGTCGGAGACGCTGTCCACGACCCCCAGCTCGACCAGGGCGGAGGCGACGTGCGGCCGCCCGACGGATCCGTCGCCCGCGATTCGCGCGACCTGCTCCCAGGTGACCGGCACGCCGAGCTCCTGGAGCTTGGCGACCATGGCCCGGGCGCGCGGCACGCGGTCGTCGCGCACCAGCTCGCGTTCGGCGAGCAGCCCGGGCTCCTCGGGGTCGAAGAGGTAGGCCAGCATGTGCATGCTGACGCCGTCGAGGCGACAGGAGAGCTCGGCGCCCGTGACGAGGGTGAGCCCCTCGGGCAGCGCGGCCAGCGCCTGCGCGTATCCGCGGCTGGTGTCGTGATCGGTCAGCGCGACGACGTCGAGACCGGCAGCGCCGGCGTTGCGCACCAGCTCGGCGGGGGTGTCCGTACCGTCGGACGCGGTGGAGTGGGTGTGCAGATCGATGCGCACGACGCGGGCTCCAGGCGGTGACGGGATGGGCGGGACCGCTCAAGGATAACGGGATTCCTGAGCACCGCCGTCACACCCGCACCCGCCGAGCGCCCCCTACGCTCACCCTGTGAGCGCGCCGCGGTCCCAGCGCCCCGTCAGCGGCGCGGGAACTGCGCGCCCGGCCCGGAACAACCGGCACGCAACCACCCAAGGCACGGCACCCCGCACCACAGCGGAGCGCTACGGCTCCAGGATTCGCGGCGACAACGCCCCGCACGGCAACAGGTCCACCTCCGCCCCCGCGTCCCGCAGATCCGTCAGCACCAGCTCGTCGTACATCAGCAGCCCCGTCTGCTCGGGCCACACCACCGCCCACACCCACAGCCCCAGCGCCTCGCCCGCGAAGACGGCACGGTCGTCGGGGCTGCCGGCCACATGCCAGAGCGGGGTCGGGCGACCGGCCGCGAGGACCTTCGCCTGGGGTGGTTTCTCGACGTTCATGTACGGCCCCGGGTCGGGTCCGTCGATGCCCGCGTACCGCGCGCCGAGGCCGACGCCGAGTTCCTCGGCGACGAGGATCAGCTCCCCGACGCCGCCGAGCGGTCCGGGGCCCGAGCAGGCCACGGCCGTCGCACGCCCCCCGCTGCGATCGTCACCGGCGAAGGCAGCGCCGGTGAACAGCCAGCCGACCGGCAGCGGCCACGGCATCCACACCGGCACCCGGGCACGGTGCACCACTACACCGAGGGCCTCGACGCTGGGCGGGATCACGGGCTGCAGTGGATACACGGTCCCGTGCACATCGCACTGCCAGGAGTCGGCAAAAAGGCCGGGAGCCCTGACCCGGCCACCACACTTCGGGCAACTGGGTTCGCCCCTCATAGGGTCCAACGGTCCTCCCCGTCTTTCGCCGCGTCAAGGACGATCACCCGTCCGGAGCCTGCCGGTCACCCGATGGAACTAGATGCAGCTTGCATTAATTAGCACTTCTAACTTATTATGTGTATACGCCAACGATCTGACCATCGATCCATGGCCCCCGATCTCTCCCTACGCAGTCGAGGAGCGAGCATGATCAACAACACGGGAGGTCCCGCCGAGGGGGACACATTCGACGCCGGTGCGGGCAGCATCCTGCGGCAGCCGAAGGCCGTCTGGGCGACCGCCGGCGCGTCCGTCGTCGCCTTCATGGGCATCGGGCTCGTCGACCCGATCCTGCCCTCCATCGCCAAGGGCCTGGACGCCACCCCGAGCCAGGTCTCGCTGCTCTTCACCTCGTACTTCCTGATCACCGCGGTCGCGATGCTGGTGACCGGCTTCGTCTCCAGCCGCATCGGCGGCAAGAAGACCCTGCTGCTCGGCCTCGCGCTCGTCGTGGTCTTCGCGGGGCTCGCGGGCACGTCCGGCTCGGTCGGCGAACTCGTCGGCTTCCGGGCCGGCTGGGGCCTGGGCAACGCACTGTTCGTCTCCACCGCCCTCGCCGTCATCGTCGGCGCGGCGGCGGGCGGCAGCGCCGCGGCGATCCTGCTCTACGAGTCCGCGCTCGGCCTCGGCATGGCGTGCGGGCCGCTGCTCGGCGCCCTGCTCGGCAACGCCAGCTGGCGCTACCCCTTCTTCGGCACCGCGTTCCTGATGGCGGTCGGCTTCCTGTGCATCACGGCGTTCCTGAAGGAGCAGCCGAGGCCCGCGAAGAAGACCTCACTGCTCGACCCGATCAAGGCGCTCGGCCACGGCGGCCTCGCCTCGGCGGCCGTGTCTGCGTTCTTCTACAACTACACGTTCTTCACCGTGCTGGCCTTCACCCCGTTCGTGCTGAACATGACCCCCTACAAGTCGGGCGCCGTGTTCTTCTGCTGGGGCCTGCTGCTCGCCGTCTTCTCGGTGATCGTGGCGCCACGGATGCAGGCACGGTTCGGCTCGCTCAAGGTGCTGGGCGGCTCCCTGGTCCTGCTCGCCGCCGACGTGCTCGTGCTCGGGTACGGCAACCACACCGCGGCCGTGGTCTGCACGATCCTGTCGGGCGCCTTCATCGGCGTGAACAACACCGTCTACACCGAGCTGGCGCTCGGCGTGTCGGACGCGCCTCGCCCGGTGGCGAGCGCCGGCTACAACTTCGTCCGGTGGTTCGCCGCCGCGGCCGCGCCCTACTTCGCGCCGAAGATCGAGGAGTGGAGCGACATCCGCATCCCGTTCGTGGTCGCCGCGATCACCGCCGTGATCGGCGCGGTCGTGGTCTACGTACGACGAAACGCGCTCTCCCACGAGGCCGAGGAGCTCCAGCCGAAGCACGCCGCCGAGGACAGTGTGACCGTGTTCGCCGGCTGACTGTTTTCGGCCAGGAAACCGACCCGGTCTCAGGTCGGCGGGAAAAGACGGGCAAAAAGTACTCAATCCAGCGGAACGGACTTGCGCGAGGGATCGCGCAGGTCCGTTCCGCCGTTCAGCCAGCGTTCCTGAAGGGCCCCGGCGCCGTGCACGCGCTTCCACGCGGCCTCGTTCGGCGTCATCGGGAGCAGTGGCAGGAACCGTACGGGATCGGCGGGCGCGTCCAGCTCCAGGTCCTCGACCAGGCCACCGGACTCCGCGACCAGGACCGAGGTGAACGGTGCGCCGGGCCACAGCGCCCCACCCACGTCGAGCGAGGCACCGGGGGCCACGATCAGCCCCTCGACCTGCGGGGACGCGGCGAGCACGGCGAGCGGGCGGAGCACCTTGTCGGTGTCGGCGGCGCCGGGGCGGACGGACAGGACCAGCTCCGCGCGCGGGCCCTTCACCGGATCGGCGAGGACCGCCGTGGGGTCCGCCATCGGCTGGGCGGACATACCGAGCGTGGCGTAGCGGACGACGTCACCCTCCGTGAAGCGCAGCACTTCGATGCGGTCGGTGCCGAGGAAGGTGACCGCGGCCCGGGCGTCGGGTTCGCCCAGCGCGGAGCGCAACCGGGCCTCGACCAAAGGAAGAACATCAGCCATGAGCCGAGCATAGAACTCGTCAGTAACGGGCAAAGCGGCGGCTTGACGCTTCAGTGCGCTGATAGTCTTGGCCGCTGGTCGGGGCAGCACGCAGAAGCGTCGCTCTCAAGCTCCGACGCACTGAGACTGACTGTCTCCCCCACGGGGGGAGCCAGCTCCCCCACGGGGGATGGATCGTCCCTCACGGGGGACCGACCGGAGGAGGTGGGGCTGCAATGGACCGAAGTCGACCTGGCAGTACCACCCGCTCTTCCGGTCGCTGAAGTTCTGTAGCTGGTTCCAGCCGCTCCCCGGCTCCCGTAGCTCTGTCGGCTGCTTCCTCCTACAAACGTGTGCATACGTGTCAGCGTTGTCCCGGTGCACCACGGAAGAGCGCTTCGTTTCCGCCTGATCCATCCGATCTGCCTGATCTGAATCAGTAGCGAAGCTGCCACCGCGACGGTGCGGTGCTCCCCGCTTTGTGGACGTGCCAAACATCCGCAGTCAGGACGTCCCCATTCCGGGTAGTTTCAACCGTCGTCGGTCGCCTCCGTTGCGAAGGAGCCCGTCATGTCGATGATCCGTGACCTGCGTGCCGCGGTCCGTCCCCGTCCCTCGCTGCGCAAGGACAGTGGCTCGTACGACCACACCCGCGCCCCCGGGACCAACTCCGCCGTGGTCGACTGCGCCGTCTACCGCGACGGTGCCCGCATCCAGACCCCCGAGCCGCTGACGCCCCAGGAGGCGATGCGGCTGGTACACCGCGACGGCGGCTTCGTGTGGATCGGCCTGCACGAGCCCACGGAGGCCGAATTCGCCGGTATCGCGGGCGAGTTCGGGCTGCACCCGCTGGCCGTCGAGGACGCCGTCCAGGCCCATCAGCGGCCCAAGCTGGAGCGCTACGACGACTCCCTGTTCACCGTCTTCAAGACCATCCACTACGTCGAGCACGACGAACTCACCGCCACCAGCGAGATCGTGGAGACCGGCGAGGTCATGTGCTTCACCGGGCGGGACTTCTTCATCACCGTCCGGCACGGCGGGCAGGGCTCGCTGCGGGCGCTGCGGCACCGGCTGCAGGACGACCCCGAGCTGCTCGCCAAGGGGCCCTCCGCCGTGCTGCACGCCATCGCCGACCACGTCGTCGACGGGTACATCGCGGTCGCGGACGCCGTGCAGGACGACATCGACGAGGTGGAGACCGAGGTCTTCTCGCCGGGCCGCAAGGGCACCCCGCGCGGCACGGACGCGGGCCGCATCTACCAACTCAAGCGCGAAGTGCTGGAGTTCAAGCGGGCCGTCTCCCCGCTGCTGCGCCCCATGCAGCTGCTGAGCGAGCGCCCGATGCGGCTGATCGACCCGGACATCCAGAAGTACTTCCGCGACGTCGCCGACCACCTCGCCCGCGTCCAGGAACAGGTCCTCGGCTTCGACGAACTGCTCAACTCCATCCTCCAGGCCAACCTCGCGCAGGCGTCCGTGACGCAGAACGAGGACATGCGCAAGATCACTTCCTGGGCCGCGATCATCGCCGTACCGACGATGGTCTGTGGTGTGTACGGCATGAACTTCGACTACATGCCGGAGCTGCACTGGAAGTTCGGCTACCCGCTGGTGCTGGGCGCCACGGTCGGGATGTGTCTGTCGATCCACCGGATCCTGAAGCGCAACGGCTGGCTCTGAGCGCACCGGGTGACCGCCGCCCGCCCCTGGATAGGCTGGGCCCATGACGGAACAGCTGCTCGACCGGGCCCTCGTCGAGGAGGCCACGAAGAAGTCCGGGCTGATCTGGGTACGGAGCGGCGGCGTGCCGGCGCACGAGGCGCCGGGCGCCGAGGCGCCCACCCGGGCCCTGTGGCACGTGTGGCACGACGGCGGGGCCTGTCTGGTCGGCGACGGGCCCGGTGAGCAGCCGTTGCCCGGTCTCGTCGACGGGGGCGACGCGGTCGTCGTCGTCCGCAGCAAGGACAAGGGCGGGCGGCTGGTCGCGTGGACCGCGAAGGTGGTCGAACTCGTGCCCGGCTCCCCCGCGTGGGAGGAGACGGTCGCCGAGCTCAAGGGCAAGCGCCTGAACGCGCCCGACGGCGAGGAGATGCCGGCCCGCTGGGCCCGCGAGTGCCGGGTGCTGCGCCTGGAGCCCCGGGCGGGCACGCTCCCGCTGCCGGACGGCTCGCTGGCCGCCGCGCCGATCCCGTCCCCGGCGACCACCCGGCAACCGATCCCGGCCGCCGTACCGCGCCTGCTCTTCAAGAAGCGGGGACGCCGCCGCTAGGACCTGTCGTCAAATTCCCGTCCGCCCCGCGACGCCATGCACGCACTCTCACCGCACCAGGCACAGACCCGAGTACGTCCAGTACGAGGGCCTGTGC
>NZ_JBEYFS010000173.1:0-26467 GCF_040634475.1 Streptomyces sp. NPDC007095 | reverse complement strand
GCCTCAAGCGCTACGTCATCCGCGAGGTCTACCACCTGCTTCGGCCCGCCCCACGGACAGCCTCGGCAGCGAGTTGACAACTATAGGAGCGTCAATGCCCTCGCCGAGTCGTTCTGGCAGGGACTCAAGAGAGAGACGATGCACCCGAGGTTGTTCTCCACGATGCGGCAGGCAAGGCTGGAGATCTTCCAATGGCTCACCTACTACAACGCACGCAGGCGCCACAGCGCTCTCAACTACCTCTCGCCAGCCGAGTTCGAACAACAACAGCAGAGAGCACGTAAACTCACACTCGCAGCATGAACCTCCGTGTCCACACTCCTGGGAACGCCTCACCTCGGGCAGTAGCCCTCCTCGGCCCACCACGCTGCCGCTCGTCGCGGAACCATTGGTATCGGCGCCAAGCGTGCCCGTCCCGAGCGAGAACACCGCGGACAGCGCTCCGCAGCCGGTCGGCGAGGGACACGTCACCGAGCCCGTCGATGAACAGCCCCACTCCCGGTAGCAGGCTTGGCAACCCTGCGCCGGCGCGTACAGCCATCGCCCGGGAACGTCCGCTTCCTCGTCCTCGACATCGTCCCCGGCGCCAGGTCCCCACTCGTCGGTGAACACCGGCCGACACTCCCCGGTGGACAGATCGAGCCGACCACCGGACTCGCCGGGTCAGGTGCGGGTGAGGTCGGACAGGAGTGCGGGCAGGAGGCGTTCCTCCATGACCGTGCTGCCCGACTCCTCCATGGCACGGGCCAGTTCGGGGTCCCAGGGACTGGCCGCGGGCGGTCCCGCGAGCGGTGTGGACTCGCCCCTGCCGAGAGCCGCCGCGTAGTCGGCGGCTGTCATCCGCCACGGACGGGCGCCGTGGCGGGCCACGGCGCCCGCGGTGATGCGCAGGCCCGCCCAGTCGAAGTCGGCGCGCCAGTGCAGCAGGGCTCCCGCCCGTACGGCGTCGCCCAGCAGTTTGTGGCAGGCGGCGGACGCGACGCCCTCGGTGCAGACGAGGGCCGCGCTCGTGTCCTGGAGTTCGCCGGCCGCGGCACGCAGTACGGCCGGGTTCTCGCAGACGAAGATGGTGCGGGCGGCGGGGACGACGGGGTCGGTTGCGAGCTGGTGGAGGGTGAGCCGGAAGGGGATGCCGAAGTCGGCGGCATCGCGCAGCCAGTCACAGACCACGGCGTCGCCCTCGGCCCCGATGTTGAGGACGAGTACCTGGCTGGCGAGGTCGTCGGCGATGGCTCCGGCACTCTCCCACAGGGCGCGGCGCCCGGCCCGCACGCGCGGGACGTCGCCACCAGTGCGCTGGGCGAGGGCACGCAGGACGAGCTGTTCGAGTGGGCTGCCGGGAACGAGAGCCTTGGTGTCGCCGGTGGCCCACTCCGCGAGGACCGGAAGCGGCAGGACGCCGACCGGGTGCGCAGGGGGCCGGTCCTGGTCACCGGGGAAGCGGTCCCGGTCACCGGTGAGCCTTTCCAGAACGCGTACCGCCGCGTCGAGGAGGGGTGCGTCCCCGCGGCGTACGAGACGGGTGAGGGTGCCGTCGGCAGCGATCCGCTCCAGCCAGGCCGCGAACCATCCCTGCCCGGCGAGTCGGCTGGAGTGGGCGGATTTCAGGGCCTGTTCGCGGCGCGCGTCCTCGTCGGCTCGTTCGGCCGGCCGATCGCGCAGCGGGCCGTGGAGCCGGCCGAGGGCCGCCAGGAGGCCGGTGCCGTAGCGGTCGTCCAGGTACGCGTCCAGGTCCCGCAGGGGCACGGCGAGGCGCTGGGCGGTCTCGGGCCGGTAGCGGCCGGTGATGCCGATGACGGTGCGGCGTTCGGCCTCACTGGGCCGCGCGAGCCCGATGTCGCCATCGAGCACGCCGCCGGTGCGTTCCAGCCTGCGGCGGGCGGCGGCAAGCAGCCGAGTCCACCCCGCGCCCCGCAACTCGTCGTACTCATGGTGCTCACGCCCCTCAGTCGACAACCGCGGCCTCCTCGGGCGTCGGGACGCGCCGGGTGCCGGGCGAGCCGAGGGCGGCGGTGAGATCGCCGGTGTCGTCGGCGAGGAGCCGGTCGCCGTCCCAGACGAGCAGCAGCGCGGAGACGGTGTGGTCGACGGCGGTGTGCGCGAGATCGTAGTGGGCGGCGGCGGGGACGGAGGCGTGGGCGGCCCACAGGTCGTAGCCGGTCATGAACAGGTCGAGGTCGAACTGGGCGGCCAGCGACATGAGTTCACCTCGCCCGGTGTCGTCCACGCCCGCGAAGGCCTCGTCGAGGGCGAGCAGGCGCGGGGCGTGCGGGTCGGCGGAGTTGAGCATGGCGTGCGCGGCGGCGAACAGCGGCAGGTGCAGTGACACGGACTGCTCACCGCCCGACAGCCGGCTGTGCCGGGCGCGGGTGAGCCGCTCCTCCGTCTTTCCGGACTCGCCGGGCCGTACCAGCTGGAACGCGAACTGCCGCCAGCGCCGGTAGTCGAGGACCTCGGCGAGCAGTTCGCGGTAGGGATGGTCGCGGTGGCGGGCGCGGGCGGTCTTGATCTGCGCGGCGAAGTGGGTGCGTACCCGGGCGAGGCCGTCGGGGCCTAGGCGGGCGGCGTCGGCGTCGAGGAGGGCGCAGACGGCGCGCTGCTCGTCGTCGAGATGGTCGGCGAGCAGCCAGCTCACACCGACCGTCGTCCCCGAGGACATCTTCCGCTTGCGCATGTCGGTGTTCATCCGCCGGATCAGGTCACGGGCGTCGACGGTGCGGTCGTGGATCTGCTGGGCGAGCCGGGTGAGCAGGGCGTCCTCCAGGATGCGCTGCTCGGACTCGGAGAGCAGTTCGGCCTGGTCACGACGGTGGGAGGAGATCTTCTGGGCGAAGGCGGCGACGGGCAGCGGGCCCTCCTCGTCTGCCACGCGGACGAGGATGACCCCGTCGGAGCCGTCCCATTCGGGCCGGTAGTCCTGTCCGGCGGCGGCGAGCTGCGCCTGCAGGTCGTCCAGGGCCTTGGTGAGACGGGTGACGGACTGCTTGAGGCTGGTCTCGGTGGGGGTGAGGTCGCGGGTGGCGGCGAGGATCGCCTCGTGCACGGCGACCGCGGCGGGCGGCAGTTCGCCGCCGGCCCAGTCGGCCTCCTGGGCGGGCCAGGCGAGGCCGGGCGGGCAGCGCAGGATGTCGAGGAGTTCACGGGCGGCGTACGGGCGCAGGCCGCGGGCGGTGTCCTTCTCCTCCGCCGCGGCGACCGACCGGGCCTCGGCGGCGGCCGTGCGGCGGGCCTCGGCGGCGGCGGTGCCCGCGATCGCGGTGTGCTGGGCCGTGCGGGCCGCTTCGGCCTCCCGGACCAGGGCGTCGATCCCGTCCTCGGCCTCCTGCACCTGGCACATCACCTCCTGTGCCTCGGCCCCGACGGCCTCCCGGAGGGCCTGAAGCCCCGCGGCCTCCTCGGTGTGTCGGCGGCGCGCCGCGCGCTCGGTGTCCAGCGCTGCCTCCTCGTCCTCGGCAGCGGCGGTGAGCCGGTCGGCGCCTGCCTGAACGGCCTCGGTCTGGCGGGCGTGTTCGCGGCGGCGGGCCGCGAGTTCGCGGACCGCCGTCTCGAAGGCGCGGGTGGCGGTCTCGACGGCGTCGACGCGCTCGATCTCGATGGCGTGCTCGGCCGCGGTGCGTCGCAGGGCACGCTCGGCGACCGAGCAGGCGGCCACCGACTCGTCGTACGAACCCTGGGCGGCGTCGGCGGCGTCGCGGGTGGCACGCAGCCTCGCCGCGGCCTTGTCGAGTTCGCGCAGAGCCTGCGTGATGCCGGTGGTGCGGGGCAGGTCGGCGCGGGCGGCGGCGTACGCCTCGAGGGCGGCGTCCGCACGGGCCTGTGCGCGCGCCAACTCGTCCAGTTGGGCGGATAGTTCTGCCAGCAGCGTCTCGCAGGCGGTGATCCGGGCGGCACGCCGGCGCGCGCGGGCGGTGGCGCCGACGTACTCGGCGTGCTCCTTGGTGTGGGCACCGACCAGGACACCGGCCGCGTACCGGCCGTCAGGGCTGATCTGTGGGCTCCCGGTGTCGAGGTCGCCGGTGACGGCGACGGAGCGCAGCACGGCGGTGATCCGCGCGGCCGAAATCGCGGCGCCGCCCTCGGGGGCCCCGGGGTTCTCAGGGTTCTCGGGCCTCAGGAGATCAGCGAGGCTCGGTCCACTCACCGGAGCACCGGCATGGAGGTAGCCCTCGCTGTGCCCGGCCGCGACGAGGGCATCCTCCGCGGTGACGAGGGCGTCAAGGAGGCCCGACGCCTCCAGGGCAGCTTCCAGGCCAGCACGCTGACTATCCGTCAGCTCGTCGTCAAAGTCGACGAGTCGCCACAGTGGCACGCCGTCACTGGGCGCCCTCCCCCAGCCTCCGGCCGGGGGGACCCCCATCTCGCTCCGCTCGGCGGTGCGGCCGCGGGCCGGAGGCGGGGCGTCGTCGTGTTCGGCGGCGATCCGGTCGCGTTCGGCCTTGGTCTCGGCGTGCCGACGCTCGACATCGGTGCGCTGGGCGCGCAAGGAGGCGAGTGTGTCGCGCAGCTCCTGCACGGCGGGAGTAGTGGCCTCGGTGAAGACGTCGGCAAGTGTGACCGCCTCGGTCTCGCCGATGAGTTCGAGGGCTTCGGCGAGTCGGTCGGCACCCTCCCCCAGCCTTCGGCCGGGGGGACCCCCGTCTCGCTCAGCTTCGGCCAGGAGCGCGCCGTGTGCCCCCGTCCACTGACCGAGCGCCGCACGGGCCTGTTCGCGGGCGGATTCGAGGGCCGACTCGGCAGTCGTTTCGACGGTTTCGGCTGCTTCGACGGCCTCCTGGGCACGGTCGAGTGCGACCCTGGCGAGGTCACGGGTCTGCTCGGCGCCGCGTGCCGCCTGCTGGGTGCCGCGCAGTGCCCGGATGCCCTCGTGGCGGGCGGCGGCCAGCGCGGCGGAGCGCTCGGCAAGGTATCGGGGCTCGGCGTCGGCCGGGGTCCAGGTGATGCCGGCGGTGTGGGCGTGGACGGCGACGGTGGCGGCGTCCCGGGAGACGGCGGCGTCGAGTTCGGCGGCCAGCCGGGCGGCGCGTTCGGCCTCGGCGCGGGCGCGGCCGGTGGCGGCGGCGCGGCGTTCGCGTTCGGCGCTCGCCTGCCGGGCGGTCTGCTCGCAGGTGCGCACCAGGCGTTCCAGGTCGGCCAGTTGCTCGATGGCCTGGTAGGCGGCGGAGGAGCGCAGCTGGTCGAGACGGGCGCGCTGGGCGGCGAGCGAGGCGTCGGCCGACTCGGCGTGCGTCTCGGCGGCGGCCTGCTGTTCGCGGGCCGCCACCACATCCGCGGCGGCGGTGCGCAGCGCGGAGGCGCGCTCGGCGGTTCCGGCGCGGCGGGCTGTGAGCCGGTCCGCGGCGGTGCGGGCGTGGACCCGCAGATAGGTGGAGTAGCTCGCGAGGAAGGCGCGGGTGGCGTCGTCGGCGGCCGCCAGCCCCTCCAGAGTGCGCTGCACGGACTCCATGTCGTCGAAGGAGCGGGCCGCCTCGGCGATCAGGTCGTCGTCGAGCGGGCGCAGGCCCGCGGTGAGGGTGTCGGAGAGCTTGGCCGGGTCGAGGTTCTTGGCGAGCTGCGGGCGGCGCAATGTGAGGATCAGGGTGAGCAGTTGCTCGTACCGCTCCCGGCCGAGGCCGAACAAGCGCTGATCGACGGCGGCACGGTAGTCGGCCGTGGAGGCGATCAGCTCGCGTCCGAGCTCGGCGGCGAGCTGCTTCCTCGTCATCGGCCGGTCGTCGTCGGTCAGCAGCGAGAAGTCCTCGCCGACGCGGCCTTCGGCGACGAAGTGCCAACGAGCGGGTGTGTCGCGGTGCCGCTGGGCGTGCAGCCCGATGCCGCAGGTGACGGCCTCGCCGGTCTCCCGGTGGGTGAACTCGATCCAGACGTAGCCGAGCGCACTGTCCTGCCCGCGGAAGAGCAGGTTGGACTTCATCGTGCGGTCCTCGGCGGCGAACGGGTTGAGCCGCTTGGGGTCGATGCGGCCGTCGAGGACGAACGGGAAGAGGACTTCCAGGGCCTTGGTCTTGCCGGATCCGTTGGGGCCGCGCAGCACCAGCCAGCCGCCGGCGAAGGAGAACTCCTCGTCCCGGTAGTCCCAGAGGTTGATGATCCCGGCGCGGGTGGGGACATAGCGGGGGGCCGGGGTAGGAGCGGGGGTCCTCACGGAGTCGGGTCCTTGGCGGTGTCGTCGGCGAACAGGGAAGTCTGGGCCGGTGGTTGGGCCAGTAGTCGGGCTGGTGTACGGGTCTTCACCCTGGCGGTGACCCCGCGATAGCGGGCGAGCAGGGGGAGCGCCAGGGCTCCACCGTCGACACGGGCGATCAACGACATGGCGGCCAGCAGGTCGAGAGCCTGGTCGAGCAGCCGGTCCGGGTCGCCGCGCAGATCGGCGGCGAAGCCCGCACCGTACTCGCCGGTGATCTCCTTGAGCCTGCCCCGGAGCCAGGAGTCCGTGACGAAGGGATACCGGGTCTCCTCCCGCTCCTGACCCGCCTCGTCGTGAGTCTCGTACGTCGCATGAGTCTGATACGTCTGGTACGCGCCCACCTCGTCGGTCGCGGCGAACTCGGCGATCACCGAGCGCGTCGGGAGGGCGCCGTCGATACGCCGGGCGCGGGCCGCGAGGCGTTCGGCGGCGGTGGGCGCGGGCAGCAGTTCGAGGGCGTGCCGTCCGGAACGCTGCACGGCGGCACTGATCCGGGCGGCAAGGAGCAGCGCGGCTTGCGCAACGGTACCGCCGCCGGGGAAGCGGATGTCGGACAGCCTGCCGGAGGTGTCGATGAGCGCGACGCCCTCGGCCCGCCGCTCCACCGTCAGCCCGGTCAGACGCTCAAGATCCTCGGCGAGGGCGGGGGCCCGCAGCTGTCCCAGAAGTTCGGTGTCGGCGTCGGCGTAGTACGCGACCGGGTTCTCCAGCACCAGGCGGCGGGCGCGGCGGGCCTGGTCGCGGCGCCGGGCGGTACGGCCGGCGGACATGCCGAGCGCGCCGGCGGAGTCGAGGAGCGCGGTGACGGAGTTCAGGTGCTGCAGGACGCGGGTCGGATGGTGGACGGCGGTGAGGATCTCGCGGTCGATGTCGTACAGGGCCTCGGCGCGCTCGGGGGCACCGGCCCAGGCGGTGGCAGAGCCGTCGGCGAGGGTGAGCGCGCCGCGTTCGGTAAGCCAGGTGACGGCGTCGACGAAGGCGTCCCGGTCGGCCTTGCGTGCGGTGTCGAGCCCCAGTCCGTCGATGCGTACGGCGTCGGCGGCGACCGCGTCGGCCAGCTCGCCCAGCGCCACCTGCGCGCCGTGGCGCCCCAGGGCCGCGAGGGTGAGGACGAGGTAGGCGTAGCGGCGGCGGTCGAAGGGGCGGCCCGCGCGGGTGAGGGCCGGGCGGGTGGCGTCCAGGCCGTCCTGGGCGCGCTGCAGCCGGGCGGTGTCGGCGGTGGTGACGAGCCGGTAGCCGAGCACCTCCATCAGGTCGGTGCGCAGCTGCCCGGCCCAGCGGCGCACGGTCGCAAGCGCCGCCTTGTCCGGATACCCGGGTGTGACCAGCGGATGCCGCAGGACCAGCCGTACCGCCTTCTGGTAGTCGGCGAGTTCGAGCGGGGAGACGCTCTCGGCGACGCGGCTCATGCGGTCCTGCCTTGTCCGTGGGTCGTACTGCCCGTCGTGAGGTCCACAGGCCCCAGGACATCGGGGAGGTCTTTCATCCGGTGACCTCCAGGCGCAGTCCATCGAGGTGGAGGCGGCCGCGCACGGTGTCGACGGTGGTGGAGCCCTCCGCGGGGATGAGGGTGAGGCGTACCCCGTGGGCGGATCCGGAGGCGGCGGTGACGGAGCGGCTGGCGGGGACACGGGCGGCGAGCGCCACGTCCAGCAGGGCGAGCAGGGCCCGCGTTTCGGGCTCGTCGAGCGTCCGGCCGTACACGCCGTCCGATGCGAGGGTGTTCGCGGCGTTGCGGCGCTCGGCCTGCTCCTTCAGCTGCTCGGCGCGGAGCCGGGCCCGCCGGTCGTCGTTGCGCTCGATGCGGCCTGGGCCGTGCAGGGCGGGGGTGCGGCCGGACTGGACCAGGGTGCGGGCCAGCTCGACCGGCTCGGCCTCCCACCAGGACGTGCGTCCCGGGATCTGCTCGGGATCGGCGTACGGAACGGCGATGTGGCGGGGTGCGCCGAGTCCGAAGACCGCCTGGAAGAGGGCGTGCGCGTCCTCGTCGCTCTCGCAAGAGGTGAACCACTGGGCGAGGTGGCGCAGTTGGCTCTCCCGGCTCACCCCGCCCCGTCGTGCCTCGGTGACGCGGCGCAGCAGGGCGAGGACGGAGCGGATCGCGGTGACGGTGGCGTCCTGCAGCCGCTCGGTCTCGCTGTGCTCGCGCTCCGCGAACCAGTGGACGATGCCGTCCCACCGGTGCCGCCAGTCCGCCAGGCGCTCGGCGGGGCTGCGGAAGAGCCGCTCGTCGGCCTCGGCCGCGTACTCGATCATGCGTTCCACACCGGTGGCCGCGGCCTTCTCGACGGCCTCGGCGAGCAGCGGGGCATAGCGCCCGAGTTCGGCGGTGAACTCCCGCATGTGGCCGAGGAGCGTGTCCTTGTGGGCGAGGAACACCTCCGGCCGGGTGTCGTTGGTGCGCGCCAGGTCGCCCAGCATGAGGTAGAAGCGGGCGGCGCGCTGCGCCATCTCGTTCAGCACGGAGTCGAGACGGCCGAGCTTGCGATACACCTCCTCGGCGTCGCCCGCGGCGTTGGCCTCGGCCAGCGCGTGCAGGTCGCCGAGGATGTCGGGGAAGACGAGGCGGGAGAGCTGGGCGTCCTCCAGGCGCGCGCCGAGTACGTCCTCCACGGCCCGGTACGCTCGGTATCCGGCCTGGGTGAACTGGTACACGTAGTGCCGGTTGCGGTACTCGGCCAGGTTCGCGGCGCGCGTCCCGTCGTACGACCGGTCCAGGATCTGCCAGTCCGCGAGGGCGTCGAGCAGCGGCTGAACGTCGTCGCCGACGGCGCCCGCGGCGGGATGGTCGGCGGTGAGCCTCTCCAGCAGTCCCACCGCGTCCGAAGCGTGCAGCAGCACCTGGTAATTGGCGCGTCCGCGGTCGAAGGCGCGCAGCAGCCACAGGTACTCGTGGCGCTTCTCGGCGGCGGCGAAGTGGAACAGCCGCAGCCGGTCGTCGAGGGAGAACGCGTCGATGCCGAACGCGCCCTCGTCAACGGGCTCCGGGGCGTCGGGCTCGTCACTCACGGATCTGGCGGCTTCCCTTGCTTCGGCTGCTATACGTCCGGCTGGACACCACCGGTTCCGAACTAGTCTGCCGCACCCCGACCGGTACGGGTAAGCCGCCCTCCGTCCCACGCCAGCTGTGCTATCATGTGGCCTCCGCACGCACCCAGGCCTCTCAGATTTCGCGGCACAGTCTCATCTCCGATGGCACATCGGCGGCACTTATGCCGTCTTCGTGAGACTCGCTGGTCGGGGTTCTCACCCTTTCGGGTGGCGGGGTTCCGGCCCGCTCCGCCCGTCAGTGCCTGGCTGACACCCTTGGCTGTACGGGTCGTTGCCCGTGGGGCGGGGGTACGCGATGAACAGAGTCACCGCGACGGTGAGTATCCGTCAGCAGCGTGGTGCTCTTGTGGAGGTCCGGGACTGGGGTACGGCACCTGTCGACCTTCTGCAGTCGGCTTGTCCGTAGCGGACGTTCCGTTGACACAAGGGCCAGAAGCACTACTCGGGTATCTACTGGTCAGCGACGATGCGCGACCACGTGATCTACGAGTCGCGCTTGGAACTGTCGCGGTTGCTCTTTGCCGACTTCGATCCGTCCGTACGCGGCATCGTGGCCCAGCCTTTCCTGCTGAAGGCCGTTGTGGAAGGGCAGGCCCGCAAGCACATCCCGGATTACATCTTGACCACTGAGCAGGGTCCGGTAGTGGTGGATGCGAAGCCGCACTGCCGGCTGTCCATCCCAGTGGTGGCGTTCACGTTCGCGTGGACCCGGCAGGCGGTCGAGTCGCGTGACGGGCGCTCAGCGCCTCGTCTCGTACCTGGTCAGGATCACGCCGCAGGGAAGCGTCCGCGTCTCCACCAGGTTCAGGTTCACCCAGTTGTCCAGCGCGGTGAAGAACGGCGTGCCGCCGCCCACCAGGACCGGCGCGGTGGCCAGCACGTACTCGTCAATCAGCCCGGCCCGCATGGCCGCCCCGGCGAGCGTCGCGCCGCCGATGTCCATCGGGCCGCCGTCCTCGGCCTTGAGCCGGGTGATCTCGGCGACCGCGTCGCCGGTGATCAGGCGGGTGTTCCAGTCGACCTTGTCGATCGTCGAGGAGAACACCACCTTCGACATGTCCCGCCAGCGGCGCGCGAACTCGATCTCCGCCGGGGTGGCGTTGGGCTGCTGGTCGCCGGTCGGCCAGTAGGAGCTCATCGTCTGCCACAGCTTGCGCCCGTACAGCGACAGGTCGGTCGCCTGCAACTGGTCGGACCAAAACCGGAACAGCTCGTCGCTCGGCACGCTCCAACCGATGTCGTCGCCGGGCGCGGCGATGTAGCCGTCCAGGGTCAGGTTCATGCCGTAGATCAGTTTCCGCATGGCGCCAGCCTTCCGTGAGTCGGTCTCACGGGTACAGACCGGCGCGACGCGGGAAACTCATCGGTGCGCGATCTGAGCTCACATGTAGTCCTCGTGCTCGGTGGCTCAGCCGCAGACTCATCGTTCCGCCGAGGAAATGGCATCGATCTGAGACTGATCTTGGGTGACATCGCGGTGAGACAACGGAGAACCAGCAGGTCACAGAAGATCGACATGTCATCGGCCGCGAGACCCTACACCAGTGTGGGATCTCAAGTTCGGCTGCACAATCTCACCGTCCGCTTCATATCGACTGCACTCTCGACTGGCCGACGAACCCCGCCGCAGCACCTCCCACCTTGTCTGGGGTCACGGCTCCCTACCCGTCTCACTCTCCGCGCGCGGACCATGGGTGAGCTAACCTGCCCGCATGCGCGGACAGTTCACCGGCTGGCCGGAGCAGGCCATGGACGTGTTGTGGCAGCTCCAGGGCGAACCGACCCACGCGACCCGCGAGCGCTATCGCGCGGACCGCGAACGCCTGGTCCGGCAGCCGATGATCGCCCTGCTCAACGAGGTCGCGGACACCGACCCCCGATACGAGGACTTCTCCGTCTGGCACTACCGCACCGACTCCTGGTGGTGGCAGCACCAGAGCGCGGTGATCCGGCTCGGCCGCAAGATCGAGATCGGTCTCCGGTTCGACCTGGACGGCCTGCGGGTCCAGGGCGCCTGGTGGTACCCCGATCCCGGCCAGGTGGACATGTTCCGCAAAGCCGTGGCCTCCGAGGGGAGCGGCCGCGAACTGTCCGCCATCGTCGAGGACGTGCGGAAGAAGGGCTACGACATCTCTGGGGACCTGATGAAACGCCCCCCACGCGGCTATCCGACGAACCACACCCGTACGAACCTGCTGCGCCACCGTTCGCTGATAGCCGCCCGTCCCCTCGGCTGCGAGGAGTGGCTGCACACCCCCGAGGCGGTCGACCGGGTCCTCTCGGCCGCCGCCGACCTGGACGCCTTGCTGATGTGGCTGGTCCGCCACGTGAAGCGCTCCGCCTGACATCACGAAGGCGCCGCGCGGCACGGGAGGAACCACACCCGTGTCGCCAAACCTGGCGGGGATGCACCGAGAGCCGAGACAACCGCAGATGAAGCAGCGTGAGGCACCGCGAGAAGCCGCAGGTCACAGCCTTGGTGTATGCAGCGAAGCGCGAGACCCTACAACCAGCGGATGAGCCCCCGCCACGGCACGTGTCCTGTCCTTACCTTATTGCACGGGTCCCATCCCGGTCATTCGTAGGATCGGGAAGCCCAGGGGCTCCGGCTGTGTCCCGTCCGCCCTGTGGTGGCTCACTGAGATTGGCCGCCCGGAGCCCCGCGACGACTCGACCGCTAATTGGGATGAGCGAAGTGCATCGCTGTGTAAGGACGCGTCGGCGAGGTCGTCTGCTGGGGCCATCCACATGGCCATCGACGACGGAGGCGCTGGTGCGCGAACTCTGGGCAGGTACGAACGCGGGCAAGGGCGAGCATCACTGCACAGTGATCGACACCAACGGAACGAAGATCCTCTCGCGGCGCGTCCCGAACAACGAGCCCGAGCTGTTGGAACTGATCTCGGATGTTCTGGACATCAGCCAGGACGTGACCTGGGCGATCGACCTCAACGCCGGCGGTGCCGCACTGCTGATCGCGTTGCTGGTCAACCACGGCCAGAGGCTGCTTTACATCCCCGGCCGCACGATCCACCACGCCTCCGCAGCCTATCGAGGCGATGGGAAGACCGATGCGAAGGACGCCTACGTCATCGCGGACCAGGCCCGCATGCGCAGTGACCTGCAGCCTCTGGCAGCCGGAGACGACATCTCGGTGGACCTGAAGATCCTCACCGCGCGACGCTACGACCTGACAGCCGACCGCACGCGCGCGATCAACCGGATGCGCGCCCAGATGCTGGAGTACTTCCCGGCCCTGGAACGAGCCTTCGACTACAGGGCTCCAAGGCGGCGTTGGTGCTGCTGACCGGCTACCAGACTCCGACGGGAATGAGGCGGATGGCGACGAGCCGCCTCACTGCTTGGCTGAAGAACCGCAAGGTCCGCAACTCCGCCGCCGTGGCGGCAACCGCGATGGCGGCTGCGGAGTCCCAGCACACGGCCGTTCCCGGGGAGAAGCTATCCGCCGCCACGGTGGTCAGGCTGGCGAAGGAGGTGATGACACTCGATGAAGAGATCGCTGAGATCGACGCCCTGGTCGAAAGCCGGCTCCGCGAGCACCGCCACGCGAAGGCCATCCTCAGCCTGCCCGGCATGGGGCCGTTGCTCAGCGCCGAGTTCATCGCCATCACCGGCGGTGACATGAGTGCTTTCGGCACCTGCGACCGCCTTGCCGGCGTCGCCGGGCTTGCCCCCCCGTACCACGCGACTCGGGACGCATCTCCGGCAACCTTCACCGGCCACGCCGCTACAACCGGCGGCTCCTGCGGGTCTTCTACCTCTCCGCCCAGATCGCAGCGCGCTGCTGCCCCGTCTCCAAGAAGTTCTACGACCGCAAACGCGGCGAGGGCAAGGGGCACAAGCAGGCCGTCCTCGCCCTCGCCAGGCGCCGCCTCAACGTTATGTGGGCCCTCATACGAGACAACCGGACCTTCGAACTCAACCCACCCCGAGGCGATTCCGCAGCGGCATGACCGCTACGAACGACAGCGAGCGAAGAGGATCACTCCCGGGGCACTGCCCTCGGGGTCGAGGAGCATCTCGGTCTCGACCGTGAATCCGGCCTCGCGCAGCCAGGCGCTCACCTGGGCCGGCCGGCGCCGGTGGACGTAGACCTTCATCGGGTGGCCGCCGTAGCCCTGTGTCTTCAGCCGCGACCCGTCACCCACGTGAAAGCCGATCAGCAGCGGTGCACCAGGGCGCAGGGCCCGTCTGAAGCCGGAGAGGACCGTCGGGACCGCATCATCGGGGACGTGAATCAACGACCAGAATGCGAGCGCACCAGCGATCGACTCGTCGGCGAGGTCGAGAGCCGTCATCGAGCCCACCTCGAACCGGAGCCCAGGGTGTTCAGCCCTAGCCACGTCGACCATCCCGGGTGAGACGTCGATGCCGAAGGCATCGACGCCCAGGCTCTGCAGGTAGGCGGTGACATGGCCCGGTCCGCATCCCACGTCCGCCACTGGCCCACCGCCGGCGTCAGCGACCGCGTCAGCGAACAGGGCCAGCGCCGCCCGGAGATACGGCTTGCCGCCCAGAGCCTCGCGCAGTTGGTCCGAGTAGCTGACCGCGACCGTGTCGTATGAGGTGCGGGTGTCCGCCAACCAGCCGTCAGGGTTCATGCTCCGACACAGTAGTCCAGCGGTCTGACGCCTGGGCGCGGAGACTAACTGACGCTGCAGGGCGGCGAATTACGTGGCGTTCCACATGAACCACGATGCGTGTCCGATGGGCCTTGACAACTTGATTGGGAATCTCTGTCGACCTGGCCCTCGTCTCAAGTGATCTGGTCTGAGAAGCCGCATCTCAACCGATCATGGAACATGCGGTTCGAACAGGTTTCCCGCCAGGGTGATCTTCCCGTTGTACGCGCATGGAGTCGGGGCCTCTCGGTAGCTCGGGGATGCGAATCTGACCGAGCAGTGCGGGGAGGCCCTGGTGTCCTTGTTGTACGTGTCCGAGCCGGTCCAGTTCAACTCGGCTGCTCCATCGTGTGATTGCCTTGCGCATGTGTACGGCAACGCGGCCGTCCATCCCGACCGGGTGCGCCGGTATCCGTCGGACATGACTGACGCGGAGTGGGCGGCCATCCGGCCGCTGCTGCCGGTGCCGGCCTGGCTTCAGGGGCGGGGCGGGCGGCCCGAGGCCTACTGTCACCGCCAACTGCTGGACGCGGTCCGCTATCTTGTCGTGGGCGGGATCCCGTGGCGGGCGATGCCCGTGGACTTCCCTGGCTGGGGCCGGGTCTACGCCTTCTTCCGCCGGTGGCGCGAGCACGGGCTGATCGCCGAGTTCCACGACCGGCTGCGCGGGAAGGTCCGGGAGCGCGAGGGCCGCGAGGCCGAGCCAACGGCGGGGATCATCGACGCGCAGTCGGTGCGGGCCGCCGCGACCGTGCCGGCTGCCTCACGGGGCTACGACGGTGGGAAGAAGGTGCCGGGCCGCAAACGACACATCGTGACCGACACCCTCGGTCTGCTCCTGGCCGTCGCGGTCACCGCCGCGAACATCGGCGACCGGGACGCCGCGGCGGGCCTGCTGAGGCGGCTGCGCCGCCTGCACCGCGACATCACCCTCGTCTGGGCCGACGGCGGCTACACCGGCTCCCTCGTCGGCTGGTGCCGCCACAAGCTCGCTCTGACCTTGGAGATCGTCAGGCGCATCGACGACATGGAGGGGTTCGTGGTGCTGCCCAGGCGGTGGTTGGCAGAGCGAACGTTCGCGTGGCTGATGAACTCCCGCCGTCTGACGAGGGATTACGAAACTCTGCCCGCTACCAGCAAGGCGATGATCCGGTGGTCGATGATCACGCGGATGAGCCGGCGTCTGGCACGGCCACGGGCCGCCGGCCGGCACTGATGGGTAGCCGCGTGGTCACACCGGAGCACGTGGTGGATAGCATCGCGGCCTTCCCGGCGCTGCTCCGCGCGGCGGCCGGGTGAGGCGTTACGCCAGGCGGCGTGCGAATTGTGCTGGTGTCGCAAGGTATTGCTTCTTGAAAGCGCGGATGAAGTGGCTGCTGTCGGTGAAATGCCAGAGTGCGGCGGCCTCGGAGATGCTGAGCTGTGATCCGGAGGCGATGAGTGCCTCGGCCGCTTCCTCCAGGCGTCGGCGGCGGATGTAGGCGCTGAACGACTCGTCCAGACTCGCGAAGGCCCGCTGCAGTGTGCGGACTGAGACGTGCAGTTGCGCGGCGATCGTGACCGGTGACAACTCGGCGTCGGTGAGCCGGGCATCGGCGAGGTCCTTGGCCGCTTGTGCCAGCGCCGGGGTGAAGGTGGGCTCGCGGTCGTCGAAGTGGTCGAGGACCAGCCCTTTGGCGAGTTCGAGCAGGGCGTTGCGGGACGCGTGCGCCCCCACCGGGCTGAGGCCGCTCACGGTCCGCTGCACCATGCTGGTGTGTGCCATGAGGATCTGCGCCGCGGGCGAGGTGGCCTGTCCGGTGCGCGGTTTCCCGGCGACCAGGGGCCGCAGGGCGTCGCCGGGAAAGATGAAGATGCGAGTGCCGATCACGGGCGTGGTGTGGAAGTGATTCTCCGTCACGACATGGTGCATGAAGTAGGTGCCGGCCGAGACGTAGGCGTCACCGCCCTGATCGTGCGGATCCTGCAGGGCCACCGCGCCGCGCAGCCCGACGTACAACCTGATCTCATCGTGCTCGTACGTCCCGACTGCCCGGGTGCTCACGGATGAGGATGCCCAGAGCTCGTTGACGGCGGTGTCTTCCAGGGCCACCGAGCGCATCGTTCCCTGGAAGCCGTCGACCGTGGAAGCGCTGAATTCCGGCAGCGGATACAGGTCCCCCATACGGTCGTTCCAGGTGTCGATGAACGGCTCCCACGTTCCCCGACCGGTGCCGGTGGAGTCGGCGTCGACGGTGAACGTGCCCACCTTGCCGCCCGGGCCAAGGAAACGCGGCCTGCTTGTCATGTGCCCTCCGCCCCCATGAGGATGTCGCCGGAATCCCATTCCGTGTCGCGAAGGTACACCCGTTCTGCGTACGCCTGTTCCTACGCTTGGTGGCGCTTCGACCTCCACAACGATCTACCGCCTGCCGACCGTGCCCGGCGCAGCAGACACCGTGTCCTGCTTCGCGCGCGGCGCAAGGCGACCGCGGCCCCGCGGGCGAAAGTGAGAAGAACTATGAAGGCAGTGCGTTTCCACCAGTACGGCGACCCCGACGTCCTGCGTCACGAGGACGTGGAGCAGCCGAATCCAGGCGCCGGGCAGGTGCGGGTCCGTGTTGCGGCGACGTCGTTCAACCCGGTCGACGCCAACATTCGCGCCGGCTTCATGCAGGGGCCGATCCCTGTGACGCTGCCGCACACACCCGGCATCGACGTCGCCGGTACGGTCGACGCGCTCGGCGAGGGCGTGACCGGCATCCAGGTCGGTGACCAGGTCATCGGCTTCCTCCCGATGGCGGGACCCGGCGCCGCCGCGGAGTATGTCCTGGCACCGGCTGAGGCCCTGACGCCGGCGCCCAAGAGCGTCGCGCTGTCCGACGCCGCCGCGCTGCCGCTGGTGGGCCTGACCGCATGGCAGGCGCTGTTCGAGCACGCCGAGCTGACCGCCGGGCAGCGCGTGCTGGTCAACGGCGCGGGCGGAGCGGTCGGCGGCTACGCCGTGCAGTTGGCCAAGCAGGCCGGCGCCTATGTGATCGCCACGGCCGGCCCGCGCAGCAGTCTGCGTGTCACGGCGGCGGGTGCGGACGAGGTCGTCGACCACACGGCCGCCGACGTCGTCGCGGCGGTGAGCCGGCCGGTCGACGTCGTGCTCAACCTCGCGCCGGTCGAACCGGCACAGCTGGATGCGCTCCTCGGCCTGATCCGCCCCGGTGGTGTCCTGGTGAACACCACGGTGTGGATGCCTGCGCCCACCGACGAGGAGCGCGGGGTACGCGGCATCGACCTGTTCGTCCGTAGCGACGCGGAGCAGCTGTCGCACCTGGTGGAGCTGGTCGACCGCGGCGAGCTGCGCGTCGAGGTCGCCCGGCGGGTGCCGCTGGCCGAGCTGCCAGCCCTGCACGCCGACGCCGCCGCCGGCGCACTGCCCAGCGGCAAGGTCGTCGTCACGCCCGGCGCCTGACGCCCACCCGACTTACCGGTGAAGGAGACGACCCCGATGATCCCCGACGACGATCCGTCCCGCTCGCTGACCGTGGCGAACCCCGACGACCCCGGCACGACGTACATCTCACTGGTGGGCAACACCTACGGCATGCTGGTCACCGGCGAGCAGACCAACGGTCGATACTGCCTGATCGACATGCACGTCCCCGACGGCGGAGGTCCGCCGCCGCACCGGCACGACTTCGAGGAGATGTTCACCATCCTCGAAGGCGAGATCGAGTTCACCTTCCGCGGCGAAAAGCACACCGTACAGGCCGGGTCCACGATCAACATCCCGGCCAACGCACCGCACAACTTCCGCAACGCGTCGGGCGCGCCAGCCCGCATGCTGTGCATGTGCACCCCCGCAGGCCAGGACGAGTACTTCATGCGCATCGGCGATATCGTCGCGGGCAAGGATGCGCCGCCGCCGCAGCTGTCGGAGAGCGAGCTCGCGGAACGCCGCAGCCGCGCGGCTGAGTTGGCCTCGACCTACCGAAGCGAGTTCCTGTAGCTCGCAGCCCCGGCAAGCCCCGCACCGGTCTGCCGTGGGCAAACTCGCCCTGGCCGTGGAGATCGTCAAGTGCACCGACGACATGACAGGGTTCGTGGTGCTCCCCAGACGCTGGGCGGCAGAGCGCACGTTCGCATGCTTGATGAACTCCCGCCGTCTGGCCCGGGACTACGAGGCGTTGCCGGCCAGCAGCGAGGCGGTGATCCGGTGGTCGATGGTCACGCGGATGAGCCGGCGTCTGGCACGGCCACGGGTCGCCGGCCGGCACTGAACATCCCCGATGCCTCCAGGAGGAGCCACCCGCGTTCTGCCAGGCGCCTGGCCCGGGAACGCACCCCCTCGACCTTCGCCGACGTCGTCCCAAGGCCCAGCTCCACCGCGATCTCCCTGGCCTTCACCGGTCCATTGCCCGCGGACCGCCGCTCCTCCAACACGCCCAGAATCCGCTGGTAGTCGGGCGCGAGCGCGGTCACCGGCAGCCCGTCCCGCCAGGGCGGCACCACCGACCCCGGCACCGGTGAGGGCACCGTTTCCTGCTCCGCCTCGGTCACGGCAGTCGTCTCGGAGGCGGACAAGGCCAGGGCCTCGACCAGTTCCTCCCGCGCGATCACCCGCCGATCCAGCTCGATCTCCGCGGCCTCCAACAGCTCAGCCAACCGCGCGGCTTCCTCCCGCAGGCCCTCCACCCCGCACCCGGGCAGCCGCCTCCCGCTCCTCCAGCATTCCCAGCACCGACGCCACCGCGCACCCCTCGGTCATGAAGCGGATACAAGACGTCCGCATGCCTCCCTCACTCCGAGCAAAACCATGCCTGACCAGTAGAAATCAACGGATCACGTTCGGTTGAGATACGGCTTCTGATTCGCTCGTCATCTCAGATGATCTGGTTCACCGCGAGCGACGGTGTCGGCTACAGCGGGTCTTGCTGTTCGGCGGGGAACAGGATGGGGCTGAGGAGGTAGCGGGTGCGTTCCCGAGAGGGTTCGTTGGCGAGGAGGGGCGCGATGGCGGCTTGCATCGCGCCGATCAGTGCTACGAGCTCGTCCTTGCTGAGCCAGATCGCGTGCTGCCGATAGCCGACGAGGTCGTCCACGGGATCGCTGCCTTCGCGCTCCAGGTAAGCGCCAAACTCCGCGACCAGGGCGGCCATGGCGGCAGCGAATGCCCGCTTGTGGTGCTGCGGGGTGAGCGCACGCGCGGTTTCCGCGTCGATGCCCGCGCGTTCCTGCCGCAGCCGGTATCGGCGTTCGACGGCGCCTCGCACCCGCCGTTCGTCGGCGACGTCGAGGATGCCACCCGCGGCGAGATGGTCGACGTGCCGGTAGACGGTCGCCTTGGACACGTCCGGGATCAGAGCGCACAACTGGCCGGTGGTCAGGACTCGCCCGCCGCGCAGTGCGTGGACCACGCGGAGGCGGACGGGATGCGCCAGGAGTTCCAAGATGTCCATCCCCACACTTTCTCATGGATGCTACCTTTCTCAAATCTAAGAAAGGTGAGGGGATGCAGACTGCGGAGGAGACCGCCGTGCTGGTGGTCGCATGAGCGCGCTATGGCCGTTTCAGGGAGATCGCTGCGCTGTTCGCCCCGCCGTTGCGTGCCGCGCTGACCGCCGAGGCGCTCCAGGCGGCCTGGCTCGCCGAGACCGCGGGAACCGGTCCGGTCACGGACCTCGGCGAACCGTCGAGCGAGAGCCTGCGGCCGGACCTGATCCGTGTCAGCGTTCCCGTGGTCTGCGAGCGGGGACAGTTCACCGCCGTCATGTCGGTCGACTCCGCCGGCCTGCTGAACGGGCTGCGCCTCGCGCCCCCTGCCTGCGCACCCTGGGCGGCGCCCTCCTACGCGGATCCGGACGCCTTCGAGGAGCACGACGTCACGGTCGGAGCTGGTGCTCGGTAACGACGACTTCGGCGGCGGCTCGGGCAGTTGCGACGGTGGCGTTCTGGCCTGGAGATATGCGCCAATGGCCGCGTCGAGGGCGTCGCCGTCGACGCGTTGGAGCAGGCGGCGGACCGTGGCCGCGTGCGGCGCCGACCGGATGCCGGTGAGCGGGTCGGCCGGGAAGCCGAGGACCCTCAGGACGGACTGCGGGGCGTCCGCTATCCATTCACCGATCGCGATGAAGGAGCGGGCGCCGGTCAGGACTGCGGCGGCGGCCGCACAAAGCAGCGGGAGCATGGGATACCGCCGTCCCCGCATGCCGCTTGGATCGGGCACCCAGATCAGAAAGCGACGCAGGTCGGCGGCATCCTGCTGGGTGACACGGAGGTTCGGGAGGGTCAGTTGCCCCAGCCTGGCGGGCATGGGCGATGATGTTCGGGCAGGCACGGTCTCGCTCGGTTCTCATGGGTCTCGACAACCACATGATCACCAACACCGTGCCTGCACTGCTTCCCGGGAACATCCCACCCCGCACCGGGACATGACGTCACGTCATACGCAAGACCGGTGAACCGGACCGATCCCAGACACGCAATGACCGTGGCGGCGGAGTCAGTGCCGGGCGAACTGGACTCCCGTCGACTGCACGACGTCCGGCCGCAAGGCGATGCCGTTGATGGTCAGTTGTTCTCCGTAGATGTCGGTGAGCCTGATCGCCTTGCCGCATCCGCTGCCGTCGGGAGAGAGGAAGTAGTTGTAGTCGGTGCGGGTCAGTTGGCGCCAGCCGCCGCCGGTGCTGACCTCCAGCCGGGCGAGCGGGTTGCGGTGCCCGATGGCCTGGACGCCGCACCAGTAAGGGCTGGATCCGTTCTTGTAGCGGATAGAGATCGTGCCCGACGAGCTGGGGCTCACCAGGCTCCAGGCGATGGCGATCCGGCCGGTCGAGACAGGGGCCAGTTTGGCGAAGGCCTGTTCGCTGAGGTCGAGTTGGCCCGGCGCACAGGGCAGAGGGCATTCGTTGGTGATCCGGACGGTGACGGAGGCACCGTCCGCCGCGCGAACGAGTATGTATGCCCCGCAGGCCTTGGACGTCTCGTAGTCGGTGGTGTTCATCGCCGCGATCATCATGTCGCCGCTCGGGCCATACGAGCAGGCGCCGTCCCCGACCCCGGCCTTGTAGACGGTGGCGACTCCCGGGTAGGTGACTTTGTCTCGGATCCGTCCGGCCAATGAGGACGTGGTGAACGTCTTCCCCGGTGACGTCGATGACGGCGTCCCCGACGGGGACGCGGAGGCCTTCGGTTTCTTGGCCCCGGCCGACGGGGAAGCGGAGACTTTGGACGGGGAAGGTGTGGGGGACTTCTTCTTCTCGGGCAATGCCGATGGGTCAGTTTCCTGGGAGTTGGCGACGGTCGTGGCTGGAGCCCGCCCGGCATCCTCCTTGCGGTCCGGCTGCATCGACATGGCCAGGCAGACGAGGAGACCTGTGACGACCAGCCCCGTGGTAGTACCCACCATCAGCCGGCGTCTGCGCCTGCGCTGCCGCGCGGCCTGGCGTGTTTGTTGCATGTCCATCCGTTCGAAGAGCGTGTCGCTTGCACTACTCAGTGGCCACAGGTGGCGAAAAGGTTGCCGCCGATTTTTCGGTCAGGCCAGGTCCCGGGTCGACGCCGCATGGACTTCGGCCTAGACGAGTGGATCCGAAGTCGGGGATGATCAGTGGCATGCGGACGGTCCTGCGCGGAGCCCTGGTGACGCTTCGCCCGTCGACGGGGGGCGATATCCCGGCTCTGGCCGCGATCCGGACCACGCCTGAGGTGTACACGCGCTGGCGGGGCGGCGACGACCTGACGGCCGCCGTGACCGAGGACCTCGAAGATCCCGGGGCCCGGACCTTCGCGGTCGAGCACGACGGCCGGGTGGTCGGCGCTATCCAGTGGGGCGCCGAGGACGAGCCGGACTACCGGCATGCCAACATCGACATCTATCTCGACCCGGCGGTGCACGGGCGCGGCCTTGGCACTGACGCCGTCCGCGCCCTGGCACGCCATCTGATCGATGATCACGGATACCGCCGACTGGTGATCGACCCGGCCGCAGACAATGCCGCTGCCATCCGGTGCTACCGCAAGGTCGGCTTCCGCCCGGTGGGCATCATGCGGCAGTACGAGCGCGGCGCGGACGGCAGCTGGCACGACGGGCTGCTGATGGACCTGTTGGCGGAGGAACTGGAGTAAGTCTCAGGTACGACCACGTGACCACCGATCGTCCCCTCGGCCCCGAAACCTGCTCGATGACCTACAGAGGGCCCGGCGCGAAAAAGTGCTTGTGCCGCCTCCTGCCGGTGCGGAGACGGCAGATCGTGGTGGCGAGCGGGCTCCGTGGCGGGGCGGCGGTGCTTCTCGCTACCGTCGCCAGATGACCTTCGATGATGAGTTCGCAACCGACTTACGACCGAGCGAGGCACCGACCGGGGTGATCGTCAGCGCGCTGCGCTGGGACATCCTGAACGACTGGGTCCGGTACCTGAACGACAACGCGCACCCGGACAAGACGGCCGAGATGGCGTACGTCTGGGGATTCATCAACCGGGATTTCGGTGGCGACGCGCTGCGGTGCCTGTGGAGCAAACGCGAGACCAATTACCCCATGTTCGCCGAGGCGGTGTGGCTGCTGCACCGTGAGTTCAGCGAAGGCGCCGGATCAGACCATCACCCTCTCTTCGCCGACCTGCCGCCGATCCCTGCCGACGTCCTGTTCCGAAAGATCGCGAGCGCGTCCGCGGTGGCCTTCCGGAAGCTGACCGCAGACCAGATGATCGAGATCCTCCGCACGGCACCGCAGGACTACGCAGCGATGCGGTAAAGGCCCACCCGAAACACCGGCGGCCCCGCCCCGGAGTTCGCCTGATGGGCGGGGCTGTCCATGGCTCTCGCCAACCGCGTCAGGGTCCTGACCCGCGTCAACCTGCTCTTAAGCCATGGCCTAGCGGGCGGTGATCTTCGGCGACAAACCGTCTTCGGTGACCGAGAACCGCCCGGCAGACTGGGCCGCTGGTGACGTGATCAGGGGGATACATGGAGTTGGAGCCCACCGAGATGTCGGAAGCCATCAAGGCGGTGCGCGCCGGACTGGCGGGCGCAGCAGGACGGGGACAGCTTCCCGATCCGGTTCACGGTCAAGGACATCGTGCTGGATCTCGGCATCGAACCACGGCAGTCCGCCTCGGCCGGCGGCGGGGTGAAGGCGTTCGTCGACTCCGCAGATGCCCGCGGCGAGCGTGCGAGCACCGCGACGCACCGTATGACCGTCACCCTCCAGGTTGAGACGGGCCCGGGCGGGCGTGATGTGCTCATCAGCGATGCGGGACGGGGCCTGGACCCGGTGCCCCCTCCCCCGGCCGGCATGTAGGCCCGGAGCAGGGCAGCCTGGTGGAACTGCGGACCGTCGAAGTCGTCAACCCCCGCGTCCCGATGTCCGGTTCGCGCGCCTTGGTCGCGCCGGGGCTGGTCGCGCCCTTGTGCCGTCTCGTCGGCACCGAGCCCTCCATGGCAGGGTCATCGGTGATCGTGAACAGCCAGGCAGCAAGGGGGAGTTGGTCGTACGCCTCGCCCCGCTGGCCCGCTGGCCCGCTGGCCCGCTGACCAGACTCGAACAGGGAGGGGCGCACCAGGTGGCCCGCAGTATCGACGACAACTTCCCGCGCCGGATAGCGAACGCGGACGCCGCGCTCGCGGACGATGGCGACGAAGAAGAGCTGCCGCAGGAACGGGACGTGCTGTACTTGACGGTGGCCCTGCTCAACATGGAACGCGCCATCGCGAAGGTGCGGTTCATCAGCCGGACCCAACGCGTGTGCGTCGTCGTCGGCGCGGTGGCGTTCCTGGCCGGGACGGCTGGCATCATCCTGGCCTGGGGGACCTCCTTCCCGTTTGTGAAACCCGCCATCGGCTGCGGGCTGGTCCTGCTGCTGTCCGCCGCGCTGTGGTTCGGTGTGTGGGACAGGCCCCGGGATTCCGGGGACGGTGAGCGCACCGTGTTCAAGCCCCTGCCGGAGCTGGAAACGCTGGCTGAGTCGCTCCGTACAGAACTGGCGATGGCCCGGGCGGATGAGTACCCGGACCTGGGCGACCGGCGCCGCCGCTATCGCGACGAAGTCCACGGGATCGTCCAGCAGTACCAGGGCGAAAGCCGCCGCTACCGCCGCGTCCACAACACGCTGCAGACCCTCATCATGGTGGGCTCCGCCGTGGTCACCACCGTGTCCTCCCTCGACGCCGGGCAGCTGACCTGGCAGAGGATGATCACGATCGCCGTCAGCTTCACCATCACCGTGGCCGCAGCCGTCACCGGCTACTACAAGTACCGGGAGCGGGCCTACTTCCTGCAGCAGACCGCCGACGGCATCGAGGAACAGCTCAACGGCCACGAGTACGGGGTCGGCGACTACAAGGACACCGAACCGGATGCCGCCCTCACCTACTCACGAAGAACGTGGAAGACCTACGCAACGAGCAGCGGCGCCGCCAGCAGCAGCTGGACCAGCCCACCGAGCAGGCGTCGCCCACCGCAGGTGCGTCGTCGGCTTGACCTGCGTGCGATCCCCGGGCCCGGTCGGCACGCGCGGAGCACGCCGGGCCGTCACCGGCGAGGGACAGTGAGAAAGGCGTAGCCGCTGCGGCCGTCGCTGTCTCCCAACTCCGGGAGATGCCTGAGCCGCCTTCGGTCGAACAGGTCCGAAACTCGACCAGTTGCTCGTCGAAGCCCCGCATTCTGTGGAGGGGGAGTTCCGCGAGAAGTTCCGACACTGGATCAAGCGGTACGGATGGGATACCTGTGGGGTTGTACTTGCCCGCGACGACCAGGACGTCGTTCAGACAGGCTTAGGGTGCCCCCGTGAATGTTGATGATCTTGAGTGGCAGTTGAGCAACCTCGGCGGTGTCCTGCCGCGGATTGTGGACGAGATCCTGGAACGTGGCGGTCTCGAGGTGTTGGTGGAGGCGGCACGTGGGCGCGAGGACTGGTTCTGCGCTGTGGGTGCGGCTCGGGGGCTATGCGCGGCAGGGGAGTTCGGGCGGGCCTGGACGGTCGTGGAGCCGTTCGCAGCGTCGGGCTGGCAGCCGGCGGTGCGGGTAGGGAGCGATGTCCTCCTGCGGTGGAACCGCGTCGAACAGGCGCTGGAGCTGGCGTACCCCGGCGGGCGGGGTCAGGCGAGCGGTGACGCGTGGCGGGATTACGCCGAGGCGCTGGTCCGGGCCGGGCGGGTGGACGACGCGATCGGCGTGCTCGTTCCGTGCCTGCGTGACAGGCGGGTGCTGCGTGGCCTGGTGGAGATGACCGACGGGCAGGGATGCGACGAGCGGGTGCTGGAGGTACTCGCCCCGATCGCCGAGGAGTTCCGGCGTGACCCGACGCAGTGCGGCGTCGGTGACCTGTGGGAGGTCCTGCCCGCACAGGCCCGGGTGCTGGAGCGGTCCGGCCGCGTGGACGAGGCAATCCGGCTGCTCGGCGCGGACGTGGCCGCACGCCGGTACGGGCCGCAGAACAACATCGAGTTCTATGCCGAGCTGCTGGCCCGACACGGTCGGGTCGAGGCACTGCGCGACCTCGCCACCGGCACCCAGAAGTCCACCGCCGGGGTTCCGTACGTAAAAGTCCTGGAGAACCTGGGCCGAGCCGGAGAAGCGGAGTCGTACCTGCGCGACCTCATCGCTTCCAAGCATCCGGGCTGGTACGAGAGCGCGCTGATGGGACTGCTCATCCGCCAGGGTCGCTTCGATGACGCCATCGAGGCGGTGGAGCATACGTTCGACGACCTCTACGACGGAAACCTTCTCCAGTCGACCTTGATCGTGCTCGCCGACCAGGGCCAGCACGACAAGGCTCTTGAACTCACGCAAGGACGCAGCCCCGAGTTCCTCGCGGAGAACGAGGCGTTTTGGCTCCGGTCTAACCGGTGGTGGCTGATGGGAGAGGCGGGACGCGCCCGGGAAGCGATCGAGGAGATCGAGGCGTTGCCGGCCGACGAGGTAGACGACCGCGAGCTGACCATTGCCTGGCTGCTCGCTCAGGATGGCCGCGTCGAGCAGGCCATCGCCCGCCTGCGCCCGCTGCCCGGCAAGCGGGCCGCAACCGACCTGGCCGAACTGCTGATCCGGCAGACACGCTTCGCCGAAGCTGTCGCTGTCATCCCCGACGTGGCCGCCCAACGGGAGGAGGAACGGCGCTTTTGGACGGACCGGACAGAACAGAAGGAGATGGCTCCATCCGATAGCGGCGACGGGTGGGGCGACCCATGGACGGCCCCGAATACCGCGTACTTGGAATGACGCTCCCCGCCAGTCGGCGCCTCCGCGTGGCCAGCGAAGGAGCGCGAGGCGTACGCCAACGACCTCGGCGACCCCCGCGCCCTCATCGCGGTGTCCGCCGCATCCAACCGAAGCAAGAGTGACCAGGCCCCGGCCACCCGGCAGCCGCCCGCGGCCAGCCACCGCTGCGCCTACGCCACCGACTGGGTTGCCGTCAAAACCCGCTGGGACCTGGCGATCGACCCCGCCGAGCGAGCCGCGCTCACCGACATTCTCAGCGCGTGCCCGAACAGTCCCGTCGAGGTCACCCTCGCCCGCTGAATACGTTGCGGCCCGCCGCGACGGGCAGCCGGGAATTCAGCCGGGGATTCAGCCGGGGATTCAGCTGGGGATTCAGCTGGTGGACGGCAGTCCGAGAAT